>CBIHMX010000375.1:0-3545 GCA_966211115.1 uncultured Gemmatimonadaceae bacterium
GGATCCGGTGGCACGCGGCGCAGTCCCTCGCGCGCTTTACCCCGAGGACGCCGCTGCTGCTGGCAATCGACAATGCCCACTGGGCCGACCCCTCGTCGGTCGCCCTGGTGCACTTCATCCTGCGACACACGCCCGAAGCACGCCTGATGGTGGCTACGGCGTTCAATCCGTTCGAGACGGATGCGACAAGCCCCATCCACGCCATGGCAAAGGTGGCGGGATCGCTGCCTGCTCTCGAGCAGCTCCAGATCGGCCCGCTCGATCGCGCGGACATCGTCGCGCTGCTCGTCCAGCGCTTCAACGTCGACGCCGCCCAGGTGACAGGCTTTGCCGCGTTCCTCCACGAGCGAACGCTCGGCAACCCGTTCTTCGTCGAGGAAACACTGAAGACCCTCATCATGCACGGCCGGTTGCGCACCGATGGCGGCCGGTGGGTCGGCTGGGACATGGACGACATCGACGTCCCGCCGACGATCCGCGAAGTCCTGCTCGACCGCGTCAATGCGTTAGGCTCTGCTGGTCGTACCATCGCCGACCTGGTCGCGGTGGCCGGCGCCCGCGCCTCGCATGAGCTGCTGCGGGAGACCAGCGGGCTCGCCGCCCGGGACTTTCTTGCCGGTGTCGAGGAGGTTCGACGATCATCGATCGTGACCGAGTCCGAGGAAGGGGCGGACATCTTCTACGACTGCGCACACCCGTTGCTGCAGCGAACACTCTACGAGGAAGTCGGCGCCGCCCGCCGTCGCGAACTTCACGCCATCATCGCTCTCTGGCTCGAAACCCATCTCGGCCAGGCGGCCGAACGTCATGCCACCAGCCTGGCCTTCCACCTCGTCCGCGCTGGCACGCCGGCGTTGGCGGCCAAGAGCGTGAAGTATTTGCGCAAGGCGGGCTGCGACGCCCTCGCCATGCGCGCCGATCGCGAGGCAGCTCGCTACCTCCAGCTCGGGCTCGACATGTACGACCGGTTGCAGGTCGGCAGCGAGGAAATCGTCGGCCTGCTCCCCGACCTCGTCGAAGGTCTGGCCCGCGCCCGCCAGCGCCTCGGCGAATACGACACGTGCCTTGGACTCTGGCTCCGCATGCGCGATGTCGCCGCCTCGTCACGCAATGAGGTCGCACTGGCAAGAATCGAGTATCGGCTTGGATTACTCGCGTTCTGGTCCGGCCATGCGCAGCGCGCATTGGAGCACTATGACACCGCCATCGCGCACGCGCGCGCGGCGAGCAGACCCGATGCCGAAACGCGAGCACAGGTCACCAAGGGGCTCGCTCTCATGGCGCTCGGCAGGCCCGATGCCGCAAAGCGGGAAGTGCATGACGCCCTCGAAAAGGTCGAGAAGCTCGGACATCTCGGATTGCGGGCACGAGTGGAGCGCGCGCTGCTCATGCTCTACGCATACAGCGGGCCAGCCAACGTGGGGAACGCGCTGGCGCAGCGCGTCTTGAGCAACGCCGAAGCCAGCGGAGAACTGCTGCTCGCCTGGGCTGCCCATCACGCGACGGCGGTGCTTGCCTGCTTTACCGCCAACGCCGAGTCAGTGGCGCATCACGTCGCGGAAGCGGACCGCATCGCCAAGGCGCTGAATTCGCCGCTCCTCATGGCGCAGATCGCGGAGGTTGCGATTGAATTCGCGTCGGCCAAAGGGGACTGGGCAGAAGGGTTGATGCTCGCCGAGCGAGTGATCCCCATTGCCAGGGCGATGTCGCCGCGTTCCCTCCTGCCTCGACTCCTGGTGTGGACTGGCACCATCCTCCTCAACCGCGACGAGATCGAACGCGCCAAGGCGTGTTTCGATGAAGCCTGGGAGACGTCCCGGGCGGGCGAAGGAGGCGCGAGCGGCACGGACCTCAACTCGGTCATCGTCGCGTTCATCGGTCAGGCTGCGTACGCGATGACGATGCGTGATTGGGCCAATGCGCTCGAGTTTTCGCAACGTGGTATCGCGATCGCGGACCAGCATGGCATGACGTCCTGGTCGCTGCACCGGCTGCTGCCGATGTTGTGCGAGTCCGCGCTCTGGATGGGTGACTTCGCCCTCGCCGAACGCTCGGCCGCGAGGTTGCGCACCGATGCGGCCACCTTCGAACACAAGCTCGGTCACGCTGGCGCGGGCACGATCGATCTGTTGATCGCCCGCTGGCGAGACAATACTCCCGGCGTGACGGAGCGTTTGCTCGCGGCCGCCGACCAGTTGGAGCAAGTGCCATTCGTGTTTCATGCCGGGCGATTGCGTCGCCATGCCGCGCGCTTGCTGATGATCGACGGCGATGCCGACGGCGCCGCCCGCGAACTTCGTCGAGCCCACGATGTGTTCCTCCGGCTCGGCGCTGCCCTCGAACTCCGCCTGACGAGAGAAGCAATGCGGGAACTGGGGCTACGGTTGCCGCAACAGACGATGGTGCAGGGTGGGATCCTGACCCAGCGCGAACGCGAGATCGCAATGCTCGTCGCTGGTCGAAAGACGAACAAGGAGATCGCGCGGACGCTGGCCATTTCGTCGCGGACCGTCAGCACGCACTTGTCGAACGTCTTCGTGAAGCTCGGTGTGGACTCCCGCGGAGCGCTGGCTGACCTCATGAAAAGCGACGCTGGCTCCGGAACCACCCGGAATGCCGTTCCCCAGCAGCCTGACGTGCGTGCGAGGACTACGTCGAGCCGGTAGGCCGGCTCCACTGGCCAGCCGACAATCGGGTTGCTTCATTCGGTTGTGCTTCGCCGATACCGCGGTCTCCTTCCAGTCCTGCTGGGGCTTTCCGTCAGTTGCTCGAGCAACTCGTTCGACTCGCTCCAGCTCGACTCCGCGATCGGCGCGATCGCGACCCGGGTGAAGCCCGGTCGAATTGGTGTCGCTGTCATGGACATCTCGTCAGGCGAGACCTGGTCCATCGCGGGAACCGACTGGTTTCCGATGCAGAGCGTCTTCAAGCTCCCGCTTGGCGCTGCAGTGCTCGACGCCGTGGGTCGCGGCGCCTTTGCGTTGACGGATACGATCACGTTGACGCCAGCGGACCTGTCCCCGCCATACAGCCCAATCAGCGCCGCCTATCCCGGGCGAAAGACCTGGACGGTCCGCGAACTTCTCGTCGCGGCCGTCGGTGGTAGCGACAACACCGCCGCCGACGTGGTGATGAAGATGATTGGCGGGCCGGAAGCCGTAACGAGCTGGCTCGAGTCGAAGGGTGTGAGCGACGTGCGTATCGATCGCTATGAGCGCGAATTCCAGCTCGAGTTGAACGGCATGCCGCCCTTCCAGCCCGCGTGGGCACAGGAGTCCGTTTTCCTCGCCAGGCTTAACGAAGTGCCGGCCAAAACTCGCAAAGCGGCGACGATGCGTTACCTCGATGACCCGCGTGATACCGCCACGCCGTTAGGCGCCGTGAATTTCCTCGCCAAGCTCCAGCACGAACAGCTCCTGGCACCTCCGCTGACCGCCGAGTTGCTGAAGATCGCGACCGAGACGACGACTGGCGCAAAACGGCTCAAAGCCGGCCTTCCCGCCGGCGCTATGATCGCTCACAAGACCGGAACGGCCCGGCCCGAT
>CBIHMX010000376.1:0-3545 GCA_966211115.1 uncultured Gemmatimonadaceae bacterium
GTTCGAGGCATCGCACAGTTCATCGTGGGAACGGGTGGGGCAGGGCTTACCGGCATTCGTGTCCCGGTACAACCGAATTCGGCACAACGCATCCAGGGGCACCACGGCGTGCTCAAGCTCACGTTAGGCGCAGAAGAATATCAGCATGCGTTCATCGACACGCAGGGTCGCATCTGGGACCGGGCAGCCGGCAAGTGTCATTGATCGCCGAATCATCTCCGGCCGAGCAGAACGACACCGGAGAAGGGGCAGCCTTCGAGGTAGCGTCGACCCTCTATCGCCATCACCTGTTCGCGGCCCGGCACATGGCCGAGCTGGCGTGCGAGATCGAGCAGGAATTCGCCGGCACGTCGGATCCCGACATCATCCGCAAGCATCGGGCATACGTGATCGGTTCCATCCTCGCGTCGGCGGCATTTCTCGAGTCTTCGATCAACGAGATGTACCTGGAAGTGCAGGACCACCTCGAAAATGGCGGTCAGGGCCGTCGCGTTCTGGCGGTTCCAGCACACTTCTGGTCCCAGGCAGCGCATCCGCCGATCCTGCACAAGTACCAGCTCGCACTCGTCGTAGCAGACGCCGAGCCATTCGATGAAAGCCGCTCGCCGTTCCGTGACGCCGATGGCCTGGTGGCCTTGCGCGACGCGCTGGTCCATGGCCGGCCCGAGTGGCGGGATGCGCACGGCCGCCGCCAGAACCTGGAGCGACGTCTCCGCGCAAAGTTCCCCCACAATCCCCTGGCTTCCGAAGCCGACGCGGAATTTCTCGACCGGCTCCTCGGCGGCGGATGTGCGAGCTGGGCGGTGAAAGTGGCCGAGAAGTTCAGCAACGACTTCTGCCAGCGGATGGCCATTCCCGCTCGCGGCTTCGCTCCGCGCGAAGGATCGCCCTGAACGCGCGAAGGGCCGCCGCTCGATGAGCGACGGCCCTCCATCTATTGAACTCCTACTGAACGCGCGCCAGCCTGTATTCCGGCGACGTGATCGAACCGCCGAAGGACCCAAGCGGCGACGACTGGAACTGCGTCAGCAGGTGTACGTGATCCTCGTAGACGGCGACTGCGCCCTGGAGCGTCGCGTCCGTCCAGCCACCGCAACGGAGCGCAATGACGTCGATACCAGCGCGTTCGCCGGCGGCGACGTCATACGGTGAGTCTCCAACGAGGACGATATTCTCTCTCGTGCAGTTGCACTGCGAAATAACCGATCCGATGATCTCGGCCATTGCTTCGTCGCGCGGTTCGCCGTCGGCGGAGATGACATCGTCGAGAAGGTCCACGACGCCTGAAGCGCGCACGAGGTCCGGCGCCGTGTCTGCGCTTCCACTCGACAGGGCAATGACCCGCAGCCCGTCGGCTTTCATGCGCTGAAGCAAGCGGCGCGCGCCGACAAAGGGCAGGATTCGCGGCAGGTACCAGGTGCGAAAGATCCGTTCCTGTTGGCGCATGATCTGCTTGCCTTCGGTCGACTCGGCGCGGATGCCGGCGACGATGCGGAGTAACTCATCGGCGGCGACGCCACTCAGGTGTCGAAGCAGGTCGATGGCGACGTCGTGACCGCCATCGTGGAGGGCCACGAGCCAAGCCAGGGTCGACGCCTCTCGCGAGTCGACGAGTGCACCCTCGAGACCGAGGATGACGGCACGGCGCTGGCGCTCCCGGACCCGGCGAGCGAGCGAGGCCTGCGTATTCTGCCCGATGTAACGGAGCTTGGAGCCGGCAAAGCGTTCTCGCTCCACTGGACCCGAAGGCACTTCCCTGGCATCGCGATCGAGAACCGCGGGGCCGTCGATGGTGCCAAGTCCGGTCGGGTGGAAATCGGGCATCAGGTGCATCGACGTTTCCTCTGTGGAGGTCAGCTAATCCGTCGACACAACATGTAAGTCCCATGCCTGCCGCGACATTGCGCCACGGTAACGTCTTTGTACTAGCCTTTGGTAGAGTATGGAACGCCCGGGATTCCGGCGCCTGGCCAAAAAAAATTCACCCGAGACTCTCGTCCCGGGTGAACAGTATGCACAGCAACCGTTTAACGCGGTGTGCCGGCGGAACGCCAACTATCCTCGAACTCGCGGATTTCGCGCTCGGCGGCATCCTTGGTCCGGCCGTAGCGATTCTGGAGGACCCCAAGCAACTGATCGCGCTTGCCTTCGATGCGATCGAGGTCATCGTCCGTAAGTTCGCCCCATTTTTCCTTCAGGCGACCTTTCTGCTGTCGCCAGCTACCCTTGATCTCGTCCCAGTTCATAAAACCTCCTGGATACGGTCGAATGGAGCGATCCGAATGGATCACGGACCGCTCCCTCAACATGGCTGGAATGATGGGCCGAATGCATTCCGCGAGGGTGCGAGTTTTCCCTTGTCCAGCGGAGGTAGGGCGGAATACGAGACGGCGGCTGTGGCGCCAGCCGTGGTCTCCCACTACCACGTTGAGCTGCGCGAGAAGCGCGAACCGCGCGAGCCCTGCTGACAAACCACAGCCGCCGTACCGCGTGAGCGTTTCGAAGCGTCCGCCCACGTGAAAAATCAGTCCGCGGGATCTCCGAACCCGAAGCTGGCCGTATCCCGCTCTACCGCGTCATCGTTTTCGATGAGTTCGTCGTTCGAGTCGGCGTCGGCCGTCTCGAACTCGAGTTCATCTTCCTCGGACTCGCCAATCGGTTGCTGCGCCGCGGACTCCATGGTGTCTTCGTCGATCATCTCGTCGCCCTCAGGCAGACGTTCATCTGGGATCGGCATCGGGTTGGCTCCCTTCGCGATTGGTGCTGCGTTCACGGCATAGCCGCTGGGTGGCGACAGTATTGGATGGCCGAAGCGCTCGCGACATTCCCCGCGCGACTGAATTTTCTACCACCCGCGAGTAAGACACCGCACTGCCTCTTGCCGCGCGAATTGAGGCGTGCATCACGTTTGGACGCGGACCGGTTCGCCAGCTTCTCCACACCAACGGCCGCACCCTTCGTCAGGCGCGGGGTAGTGCTGACCAACGTTGTGCTGAGGAGGAGACCATGGTTCGGCGAACTTATACCGGCGGCGTGGTCGCACTGGCAGCGACCGCCGTCATGGCGATCACGGTAAAGGAGTGGAGCGCGACCATCCGGCCAGTCGATGGTTCGACCGTTTCGGGGACGGCAACTGCCGTACAAGGCACGGGCGACTCGGTCGCGGTGACGATCGAGGTCAAGGGTGGCAGGTCTGGAGAGACGTTGCCCTGGCACTTGCATACCGGTGGATGCGACAAAGCCGGTGCGGTACTGGGTGACGCCAAGCAGTACGTGCCGATGGTGATCGCGGAGGCCCTGACGGGGAAGGAAACCGCCCACGTCGTCGTGCCGCTGGCGGTAGGCACGTCCTATTCGGTGAACGTGCACCGTTCGCCGGCAGACATGAGCGTCATTGCCTGCGGCAACCTGCGTCCCGTAGCGGGCGGCGCATGGGGAGGCGGTCGTTGATGACGGCTACGATCCAGCGTCAGGGGCGCTATACCCTGTTCGAGACGCCTGACCAGAACCGGATCCTGGCGCTCGGGAACGACCTGTGGTTTGCC
>CBIHMX010000377.1:0-3528 GCA_966211115.1 uncultured Gemmatimonadaceae bacterium
CGCATGGTGAGCCGCGACGGGCAGACGTTGTTCGAGCTCTGCTCGCGGCTCACCATGCGTCACGAGCTTCCGCTCACCCGTCAAGCCGTGTCGCAACATCTGCAGCTGCTCGAGGACGTCGGCCTCGTATCGAGCGAGAAAAAGGGTCGATACAAGTTCCACTACCTGGATACCAGGCCGCTGCAGTCGATCATCCGCCGCTGGCCCATCAACCGCTGACGACATCACATGCGCATCTACATAACGAGTGTTTTCGTGGACGACCAGGAACAGGCCCTGGCGTTCTACACCATCGTTCTTGGCTTCGTGAAGAAAACGGATGTCCCGCTGGGCGGTGGCGCGCGATGGCTTACCGTCACGTCCCGGGAGCTCCCCGATGGGACAGAGCTGCTGCTTGAACCAGCCGGCCATCCCGCGGTCGCGCCCTACCGAGCCGCGCTGAACGCGGACGGCATTCCGCTGGCGTCGTTCAGTGTAGAAGACGTACGAGCCGAACATGAGCGTCTTTCGGCGGCTGGCGTTCAGTTCACCCAGCCTCCAGTGGAAATGGGTCCGGTCGTGACAGCGGTGTTCGACGACACGTGCGGTAACCTCGTGCAGATCGTCAGTCGCGTCCCAGCCTGACAGTCGTGCCCGCCTCCGCTCTTGCCACGAACCACCGGATTCGATGTATTGAACCCGGTCGCCAGCAGAACCGGTGCTCGGCCCGGTCGACTCGTGGTGAAAAAGCGGAGGTCTCATGAACCGGCATCTCGTGTTGCCCCTGGTCACCATCCTTGTCGCGGTGCCGACAATCCCGCGAGCAGGGCAACAATCGACGGCGCACATCATGGTCACGCCGGATCAGCGCGAGTGGAAGCCGATGCCACTCCTGCCGGCGGGTGCGCAGGTAGCGATCATCGAAGGCCCGATCAACGAGGCGGTGCCGTTCACGATCCAGTTGCGATTGCCGGCGAATTTCGAGATTCCGGCGCACTGGCACCCATGGATCGAGCATGCAACGGTGCTCAGCGGCTCGCTGCACATGGGAATCGGGGACAAGCTTGACCGGTCAAAGACAAAACGACTGCCGGCGGGGAGTGTGGCCGTTATTCCGGCAAAGTCAAATCACTTCTCGTGGACCGATGAGGAAACGACCGTACAGGTCCACGGCGTTGGTCCGCTCGTGATTCACTATGTGAACCCGGCGGACGATCCGCGAAAGAAATAGCCAGGCGCTGCCCGGCAGATCGAGCCGGGGCGTGGTCAGGGAGCAGTGCGCTCCACGATTTCGTGGCCGGCAATCACGAAGACGCGATCGCCCGGCGCCGGCGGTACCGGCCAGAGTCCGGTAAAGTCACCGAACGCAGGGAGCACGGCGGTTTGCGCTCCGAACCAGAAGCAGGGCAATCGCACGTATTGCCGACCGGCGCCAACGAGGTCTGCGCCGGGGTGCAGGTGTCCGGCGATTACGTAGCCCTCGTCATGTACCGAAGGCACGTGCGTGAATACGAACGGCGGTTCGATCAGCGGTGCATCAATGCCGTCAATGCCGATGTCAGCTACGTCCCCAGCCTCCCGGTCGTGGTTGCCGCGAACAACCGTCATGGCTATGCCTCGATGCGCCTCCCGCCATTTCGCCACGGCGCCTAACGTCTGTGGCGACCGGCCACGCCTGGCGTGAAGAAAATCGCCGAGAAACAGGATGCGCCGGACTTCGACCCGCCGCAGGAGCGCATCGAGGCGCTCGAGCGCGTCGGCTGTCGTGCCCGCAGGCACCGGAATGCCTGACGAACGGAACGTGGCAGCCTTGCCGAAATGCGGGTCGGCGACGAGCAGGGTTTGCGTTTGCGCCAGCAAGGCCGCCCGCTCCGGAAAGAGCAGGAGCGTCTCCCCGGCCACGCCAATCTTCATACTCACCCAGCGGCGCGCTCGAGCGCGAGTTGCATCCGCCTCACCCGGTCGGCCAGCGATTCCGAGGAGACGCGATCCCGCGTCCGGTCGACCAGCAGGGGAAAGCCAAAAGGTGTCGTGCGCGGCGGTTCAGTCACCACCACGCGAGCGCGCGACAGCCGCTCGAGCGTACGCGCAAGGCGCGCACTTTCCAGTTGCCGCTCCATCACTTCGCGATAGGCCTGCGCGACCAGCAGGTTGCCCGGATCATGTTTCCGGAACACGTCGAAGAAGAGGCTGCTCGATGCCTGCAACTGCCGCGCTGTCTTGCCCGAACGGGGCAGTCCCGGGAAAATGAGCCCCGCCACACGCGCGATTTCCCGAAACTGGCGGCGCGCCATCTCGGTGGCATTGAGCGCGGACAGGAGGTCATCGCGGAGGTGCTCCACCCGGAATATCACGTCGGTATCGAGAACCACCGCATCGGCGGACAACAATGAAAACCCGTAGTCGTTGGTGGCGATCGAGAAGGAAAGGGGCTCGAGCCGCGAGAGCCGGAAAGCGACCAGCGCCGCCAGCCCTTCGTGCACGAGCCGTCCCTCGAACGGATATACATAGATGTGGTGACCCTCGCGCGTCCTGACGCGTTCGATCAGGACTTCGTCAGCCGCGGGAATGCGCGACCACCGTTGCTGCACCGCGAGGACCGGCCTGATCGCATCCAGCTCCGGGCCGCGGAACACTCCGCGACTTGCTTCGTCGAGACGATCGCGCAACCGCGAGGCCAGCGTCCCCGAAATCGGCAGGCGGGTCCCGCTCCATGGAGACGTGACCGTTACCTGCGAGATGGACGCGCGACGGACCCAGGCCTGCATGTCGCGAACACGAATGAACTCGAGCGTCTTCCCGGCCAGCGTGAACCGGTCACCCGGCTTCATGCGAGCGATGAATTCCTCGTCAACGGACCCGATGGCCTTTCCACGCTGGTAGGTCACCGCGATCTGGCCGTCACTGACGATCGTACCGATCGACAGCCGGTGACGCTTGGCAATCGCCTCGCTTTCGACGCGGTACCGGCCGTCGGGCTGCCTGACGAGCCGCGCGTACTCCGGATAGGCGCCGAGTGCGCCCCCGCCGCTGGCGACGAACTCCATCGCCCACTGCCACTCGGCCTCGGTCAGGTCCCTGAACGCGCGCGTACGTCGCACTTCGGCGAACAGTTCCTCGGGGTGAAAGCCGGTGCCCATCGCGACCGTCACCAGGTGTTGCACGAGGACGTCGAGCGGCCGGTCAATCGGGCGCCGCGACTCGATGTCACCGGCCTCCACGGCATCCCGAGCCGCGGCGAGGTCGATCAGCTCGAGCACATTCGTCGGCGCGCACGTGACACGACTTTCGGCGCCGGGACGATGACCGCTGCGACCGGCGCGCTGAACGAGGCGACCGACGCTCTTCGGGCTTCCGACCTGGACGACACGATCCACCGGAGAGAAATCGACACCGAGGTCGAGACTCGACGTCGCCACCACGCAACGCAACCGGCCTTCACGCAGCGCCTGTTCTACCCATTCGCGTGTCGACCGGTCGAGCGAGCCATGGTGCAGCGCGATCTGCCCGACCCAGTCGGGACGCGCGTCGAGCAGCGATCGATACCAC
>CBIHMX010000378.1:0-3526 GCA_966211115.1 uncultured Gemmatimonadaceae bacterium
GCCGAAGATCGTGCCTAACGCGCTGACGCGAAGCTGCTCGAACAGCTCGTTGAGGTCAGCCTGCGGCGGCAGGTCCGAGCGCTCGTCGAGCGACTGCAGGAGCTGGCCGACTGCCTGCGGCTCGCTCATGCGATTCGGAAGCGAGAGGAGCAGTTCGCGCTGCGGTGGCGTGATATCGCGGGCCCGGGCGGCAGCGATGTTTGCCTCGCGCAGCAGCGCCGCGACCGCGCGAAGCTGCCCGGCGGTGAGGAGGTTGACCAGCATGCCATCGAGGATCTGGCAGACCTCGTCGCGGATGGCCGGATCGGTCTGCTGCTCGAAGACGTCGAGCAGGATCGAGACCACGTTCTGCCGCAGGTCCGTCGCGTAGTGCTCGCCGATGGTGCGCTGCAGGTACTGGACCTCGTTTTCGTCGAGGAAGTAGAGAGTGGAATCGAAGTCATCCATGCTCACCACGCCGGCGGGCAGGAGCTTTTCCGCCGGCGCTTCGCGGACCGCCGCCGGATCGACCAGCTTCGTTCGCGTCTCGTCAGCCGGATCGATCGGGACCGCCGTGTCGAAACTGACGTCGACATAACGATACCGGACGTGTGAGAACTCGAGCTCCCAGAGCAGCGTGAGCAGGTCGTCGTCGCTGCCTCCCTTCCGCACCTGGGCAATGACCTGCACGAGGTCCACGATCTCGCGGGACTCGACGCCGCGAGCGAGTGTCAGCTCCCGCAGGCCATCCTTGTAGAGGATCCACGGCAGCGCGTCGGCCGTCTTTTCCGCCTCGGTGACGACGGCGTGACCATCCCACGTGACCTGCGTGTCCGTGATCCCGAAGACCAGTTCGTCCGTCTGCGCCCAGATGGATGCGAACGATCCCTTGAGCAGGTCGAGCGCCTTCTGGTACGTCGGGTTGTTCTCGAGGTAGAGCAGCCTGGCGCGGATGGCGCGCGACAACAGCCGCAACATCTCTTCGACCGGCGCGATGTTACGCGGCGGCTCCGCCCGAATGGTGTCACCCGGCGTCGGGGTCGCGTGCGATGTCACGACGGCAAGATATTGGATTCGATCAGTTGCGCCACGTCCTTGTCCCCGCGTCCGCTGACGCAGACGATGATGTTCTCGTCAGGCGTCCAGCGTCCTTGCATCGCATCGATCCACGCGATCGCATGCGCGGTCTCCAGCGCCGGTATGATCCCCTCGAGGCGGCTGAGGAGCGCGACTCCCGCCACCGCATCGGTGTCGTTGACCGACACGTACTCCGCCCGTCCACTGTCCTTCCACCAGGCGTGTTCAGGGCCAACGCCCGGGTAATCGAGCCCCGCCGAAATGCTGTGCGCGGGATGCACCTGCCCATGTTCGTCCTGCAACAGGTAACTCAACGAGCCATGCAGCACCCCGGGCCGTCCGCGGGACAACGACGCCGAATGATGTCCGGTGTCGAGGCCGTGGCCGGCCGCCTCTACTCCGACGAGTTCGACGCCGGGATCGTCAACAAAGCCGGCGAAAATGCCCGCCGCGTTCGAACCACCGCCGACGCAGGCGATGACGGTGCGCGGCAGCGAATTTGTTACCTCGAGCAATTGGGCTCGTGCTTCACGTCCGATGACCGCCTGGAAATCACGCACCATGCGCGGGTACGGGGCCGGGCCGACCACCGAGCCGATGATGTAGTGCGTATGCCTGACGTTGGTGACCCAGTCTCGGATCGCCTCGGTCGTGGCGTCCTTGAGCGTCCGCGTCCCTGACGTGACCGGAACGACCGTGGCGCCCAGGAGGCGCATGCGGAACACGTTCAGCGCCTGACGACGCATGTCCTCCTCGCCCATGTAGACCACGCACTCGAGGCCATACCGAGCACAGACCGTGGCCGTGGCGACGCCGTGCTGGCCGGCGCCCGTTTCCGCGATGATGCGGGTCTTTCCCATGCGCCGGGCGAGGAGCACCTGGCCGACCGTGTTGTTGATCTTGTGGGCGCCCGTGTGGTTCAGGTCCTCGCGCTTGAGCCACACGCGCGTGCCGATTCGTTCACTGAACCGGGGCGCCGTCGTGAGCGGCGACGGCCGTCCGACATAATCGCGCAGCATCGCGTCCAGTTCACCAGTGAACGCCGGATCGGACAGCGCGGCGTCGAGCGCCAGCTGGAGCTCCTCGAGCGCCGGCATGAGGGTCTCGGGTACGTACTGCCCACCATAGGCGCCAAATCGCGTCGCCGTCATGATGCTGGCGATGTCGTGGCTTGACGGACGGCGTTCATGAAAACGGCCATTCGCGAATGATCCTTGATCCCGGGCTGTGATTCCACGCCTGACGATACATCAACGACGTCGGGGACGAGGAGGTCGATCGCGTTCCGCACGTTTTCCGGTCGAAGTCCGCCGGCGAGGATGATCCGGGTCGTCGCCCGGAGTGCGCGGACGTCCTTGGCGACCAGGTCCCAGTCAAACGTGACGCCCGTCCCTCCAAGGACGCCCGGCGACATCGTATCGAGCAGCAACCCATCCACCCCCCCTACCATCGTTCGTTGCTCCGAACCCAGTCCGTCAGCGCCAACCCGCACCACGCGCCAGACGTCGACTCCCAACTCCGACTTCAACCGACCGAAATCGAGGTCTGACCCCGATTTCCAGCCGTGCAGCTGGACGATGTCGACGCAGGCCTCGCGCGCGTATTCGATGATGGTATCGACAGGCTCGTTTCCGAACACTCCGACGCGTTGCACTGGTGCGCCGTCGATAGTTGAAAAGAGTGATCGAGCGGCTCGAGGTGATATTCGACGCGGGCTTTCCGTCATGATCGCACCGAGGTAGGAGGCGCCGAGCCGGACGGCCTCGCGGACGTCCGCCTCGCGCGTCAGTCCACAGAACTTCACCGCGGTCATGCGCGTCGCATCCTCGGCACACCCGCCAGTGCGGCGACGGCGAGTTGCGGGTTGGACGAGACGGATAGCGCCGAACCCACCAGCACCGCGTCCGCGCCCAGCGCCGCGACGTCTTCGACGTCCGTCCGCCGGTTGATGCCGCTTTCGGCAATCGCGATCGCGCTAGTCGGAATCATCGGAAGCAAACGGGTGATGACGTCCGGCTCCATCTGGAGTGTTTCCAGGTTCCGCCGGTTGACGCCGATGACATGAGCGCCCGCTTCGAGGGCCCATGCGAGTTCCGACTCGTCGCGCACTTCGAACACCGGCTCGACGCCTGCCTGACGAGCCGCGTCGGCAAGGTTGACCGTGTCGTCCGGTCCGAGCGCACGCACGATCAGCAGCGCCGCCGACGCGCCGATGGCACGCGCCTCGAACATCTGGACCGGGTGGACATGGAAGTCCTTCTTGATGAGCGGGCAAGCGACGAGCTGGCGGACCGCACGCAGGTCATCGCTGGTGCCTCCGAATTCCGAAGGCTCGGTCAATACCGAGATCGCGCGAGCACCGCCGTCGTGGTATGGTCGAGCCCGCCTGGGTGCGTCGATCGTTTCATCGAGTGCACCCTTCGACGGGGACCGCCGTTTGACCTCGGCGATGACCGCCACTGGGCCTGCC
>CBIHMX010000379.1:0-3521 GCA_966211115.1 uncultured Gemmatimonadaceae bacterium
GAGGTCGTTGAGGTAGGCCCCGGCGCCTAACGCAGCACGCTCCAGCTCGACGTTGCGCAACTCACTCGCCAGAATGGCTGCCGTCCGCGGATTGCGACGCGAACCCGCCGGATCTGCATCGACCACGGCAAAGGTCATCGGGGCACCGATTGGCGAGACGACGCCATCGACCCGCGTGTAGAGCCGCGCCGTGTACTGGCCGGGCAACGCGAACGGCCCGGTCGGCGGCGAAAAGAACGGGAAGTCGGGGTCGATCGCAAACGGCGGCCCGTTCACCGGGTCGACCGGCTGGTACTTGAGGTCCCAGGTCACGCGATGCATGCCTGACGAGGCGGGCCCGGTCATCCGCCTGACGCGGTTGCCGGCCGCATCGCTCACCTCGACGATGACCGCCGGATCCTCCTCTCGGTCCTCGGCTTTGAGGTCGGCCCACGATGGAATGGTGGCATCCTGGTTGTTCCGCGCCGTCGCCGCATCGGCATCACGGCGCCGTGCGCGACGCGACTTGAGGTCGTCGCGCAGGTAATAGGTGATCGTGGCCCCGTACGGCGGGTTCTCGGCCAGGTAGTGCCCTGCCCCCTGGAACGACGCGCCGGGAAGGCCTAACGGCGCCGACTGCGCGTACAGCAGCGCCGGCCGTGCGGGAAAGAGGTGCGCCGCCGATGCTACGACATCAGGCGTGAGCGTGCGCAGGGCCGAGTAGTCGTCGAGGATATAGAAGCCCCGGCCGAACGTCGCGAGGACGAGGTCACTGGCGCGGGCCTGAATCGCGATGTCGCGGACCTGGGTGGTCGGCAACCCGCCCTTGATCTGCACCCACTTCGCACCGCCGTCGATCGACGCAAATGCACCGAACTCCGTTCCGACAAAGAGGAGGTTCCGATTTCGCGGATCTTCCGCAATCGCCCACGCTGCACCGCGTGCCGGCAGATTCCCGCTGATGCTGGTCCACGTCCGGCCGAGGTCTGTGGACTTGAGTACGTACGGCTTGTAGTCGCCCGTCCAGTGATTGTTGAAGGTGACGTAGATCGTCCGTGCGTCGTGGTTCGACGCCACCACCTTGGCGACATACGTGGTTTCGGGGACCGTCGGGAAGCGGTCGATGTTGCGCCAGGTCGTCCCGCCGTCTTCGGTGATCGACACCCGGCCGTCGTTTGTCCCCGTGATCAGCAGTCCCTCCTGGACTGGGGACTCCGCGATCGTCGTTATGTTGCCGAAGAGCGTGGTGGAGGCGTTCCGGCCAACGGCATCGACGCCTTGCACGCGATCCATCATCTTCAGCGTCGCCCGATCGATATTGCGCGACAGGTCGGGCGAGATGATGCGCCACGAGTTGCCGCGATCGTCGCTGCGCAGCAGGCGTTCGGCCGCAAAGTAGATGCGCGTCGGCGAGTGCGGACTGACCATGAGTGGCGAGTCCCAGTTCCAGCGGAGTCCCGGACCATTGGCGGCGTCCTCGGGCTGGATGCCCATCACGTCGCCGGTCGCGAGGTTGAATCGCGACAGTGAGCCGAACTGCGCCTGTGCGTAGACGATGTTCGGATCGGACGGATCGAACGCGCTGCCGAATCCGTCACCGCCCTGGGTGATGATCCAGTCGGCGTTACGGATGCCGTTGACGGTCCGCGTCCGGCTCGGTCCGACCATCGAGAAGTTGTCCTGCGTGCCGCCGGCGACGCGGTAGAATGGCTGGAGGTCGTCGACGGTCACTCGATAGAACTGCGTCACCGGGATGTTCGCCGCGAAGCGCCACGTGCGTCCGCGATCCCAGCTCTCATAGACACCGCCATCGCAGCCCACGATGAGGTGGTCGACTTCATCCGGGTCGATCCACACCGAATGGTTGTCGACGTGCTTGGCAAGTTCGCCCACGCGGCGGAATGTGCGCCCACCGTCGTCGGTGACCTGCAGGATCACGTCAGCGGCGTAGACACGGTCGACGTCATGCGGGTCGGCGAAGATTTCGTTGTAATAGTTGCCGCCCGTCTGGTACGAATTCATGCGCTCCCAGCTCACGCCGCCATTGGTGGAGCGGAAAAATCCACCGCGGCCCTGCGCGGCGTCGGCGATGGCATAAACGACGTCCGGGTTGACCGGCGAGATCGCCAACCCGATGCGGCCGAGGTCGACTGATGGGAAGCCAGTCTGCGACTTGGTCCAGGTCTTTCCGCCGTCGGTCGAGCGGTGCACGCCGGAACCAGGACCACCCGCAACGAAACAGCAGGTGCGGCGCTGGCGTTGCCACGTCGTCGCGATCAGGATGTCCGGGTTGCGTGGGTCGAGCTGGACGTCGTTCACGCCGGTCCAGTCGTCGACGTGCAACACGCGCGTCCACGTCGCGCCGCCATCGGTCGTCTTGTAGAGACCACGTTCACCGCCCTTGCTCCAGAGCGGACCCTGCGAGGCGACGTACACCACGTCGGAATTGCGCGGGTCGATGACGATGCGGCCGATATGCTCGCTCTCCTTGAGCCCGACGTTTCGCCACGAACGGCCGCCGTCGATCGACTTGTAGATGCCGTCGCCGTACGCCACGACGCGCTGGGCGTTGTTTTCGCCCGACCCGACCCAGATGACGTTAGGGTTCTTCGGGTCGATCGTGATGGCTCCCGTGGAGAACGAGCCTTCACCATCGAACACCGGCGTGAACGAGACACCGGCATTCACCGACTTCCAGACACCGCCGGCGGCCGTGGCGACGAACCAGATCTTCTTGTCCGTTGGATGGACCGCCACATCGGAGATTCGCCCCGACGTGAGCGCCGGTCCGATCGACCGGAAGCGCATGCTGCCGATCAGTGACGACAGCTTGCTGGTATCGGCGGCGGGCGCAGCGGCCGCGGCGGCGCGAGAGGTCGACTGTGCGGTCGCGTGACTGGCGACGAGCACGACGAGGGCGAGAATGGAGACTTTTTGCATGGGCCGAATCTATCGCCAACCGGCGGCGTCAGCAGTACCGTCGTTGACGAACCGTATAAACGGAACGGCCACCCGTCTCCTGGCACGCCAGGTGTCCGGTTTGTCCTGAGGCGGGTATAGCCCCCGGGTACCGAACCGAGGCCTGTTCACCGATGAGTTCGAAAGGGAGCCGCCCGCGCATGATTTGGATCGTCACCCTGACCGCCCTCGCCACGTTCCTGCTCGTCATGGTGGGGCTGAACCTGGCTCGACCCGAGAAGAAACTCTCGTGGAAGATCGAGCATCGTTATGCACTGAGCGACCCGCAGTTCCGGCGGGAGATGTCGGTGATGCTGGGACCATCCATCACCGCCGGTAACAGCGTGGTGGCGCTCCAGAATGGCGCGGAAATCTTTCCGGCCATGCTCGCGGCCATCCGCGCGGCGCAAACGTCGATCACGTTCGAGACCTACATCTACTGGTCGGGCGACATCGGTGAAAAATTCACGGCGGCCCTGATCGAGCGGGCGCAGCGGGCCGTGCGGGTCGGGTTCAACAAAGATGGGTACGGAACCGCCATCATTGAACAAACTTTGCTGGAGAAGATTGTGCAAGCAGGTGGC
>CBIHMX010000380.1:0-3518 GCA_966211115.1 uncultured Gemmatimonadaceae bacterium
TGCCCGTAGCGTTGATCTCGGTCGCACCCGACGGGACCTGGACGTTGGTCCCGACGGCCGTGATCCGTCCGTTCTGCAAAACGACCGTGCCATTCGTTATGCGCGGGCCGGAGACCGGAA
Organism: uncultured Gemmatimonadaceae bacterium; assembly: GCA_966211115.1. Lineage (GTDB taxonomy): Bacteria > Gemmatimonadota > Gemmatimonadetes > Gemmatimonadales > Gemmatimonadaceae > JABWBJ01. The sequence goes on from CBIHMX010000380.1 coordinate 121, forward strand.
CGACGGTGCCGCCGCGGATGACGAACGTGCCCTGCGCGTCCACGGCCAGGGGCGCCATGGCGAGCGCCAGCGCCGCCGCAATGGGGAATCGGGAATGGGAGATCGGGAATCGGATGCCCATTATCGCTGTCCCCCATCTTCCGACGTCACGCGTGGCCGCTGGCGCATGAGCTGCATGAGCCACTCGAGCGTCGGGGCCGTGTTGCGGTCGAAGAACACGCGGCCGTCGATCAGCGTCATGTCGACGCGCGATGCCGGCGCAAATGGATGCCCGTTGAAGATCGCGATGTCGGCGTCCTTGCCGACGTCGATCGAGCCCGTGTACTTGTCGATGCCAAGCTGGATCGCGGCGTTGAGGGTGATCATGCGCAGCGCCGTTTCCTCGGACGCCCCGCCAAAGCGCATCGTCTTGGCCGCTTCCTGGTACAGTCGGCGGGCGCGCTCGTCGGAGTCGGAGTTGATCGTCACGTTCACGCCACGCTCGGCCATGAGCGCCGCGTTATGCGGGATGGCATCCCACGCTTCCATCTTGTAGCCCCACATGTCGGCAAACGTCGACGCCGTGGCGCCGGCCGCCGCCAGCTCGTCGGCCAGCTTGTAGCCCTCGAGGACGTGCGTGAAATTGGGCTTGAAGCCGAACTCCTTGCTGATGCGGAGCGCCATCAGGATTTCATCGGCGCGGTAGGAGTGCCAGTAGACCAGGCGCTTCCCTTCCATGACCTCGACCAGCGCTTCCTTCTCGAGGTCCTTGCGGGGCGGGATCGGGGCCGCGCCGCGATTCCGCGCATTGGCCTTGTCCCACGCCGCCCTGGTGGTGTTGTAGGCGGCCCATTCACGCTTGTACTCCTGCGCGCCAATGAACGACTCGCGGAGGAGGTCTTCCACACCCTGGCGCGTGTGCGGGTACCGCGTCGACTGCGCGTTCCGGGTCTGGCGAACGTTCTCGCCTAACGCGAACTTGATGCCCGGCACGGCGTGCTCGTACCGCAGGCTGTCCACCGGGAGCCCGAAGCGCAGCTTGATGACCGCGTTCTGCCCGCCGATGGTGTTGGCCGAGCCGTGGAGGATGTTCACCGTCGTCGTGCCGCCGGCGAGGTGGCGGTAAAGCGAAATGCCGTCCTGGCGCAGCACGTCTTCCATGCGCACTTCGGCCGTCACCGACTGGCTGCCTTCATTGATGCCTTCGTTGGCGGTGTGGGAGTGCGCGTCGATGATGCCGGGTGTGATCCACTTGCCGCGGCCGTCGATGACCTGCGCGCCGGCGGGTACGGTCACATTGGCCCCGATCTCGGCGATCTTGCCGTTCCGGATCAGGACCGTGCCACCCATGATGTTGCCGTGGCTCGCCGTCATGATGTTGGCGTTGGTGATCGCCACGACGGCATTGGCGGGCGGCACCGGGATGGCGAGGGGCGCCATCGCCGCGGTTGACTGCGCGGCCGGCGTCGCCGGGGTCTGGGCATGGAGCGCGAACGCCGAGAGGGCGATGGCTGCCGCATGCCGCGTAAGGTTGGAGATCGTCATGTTACTCCTCCCGCATCTGCGGTGGGTTATTCGCGCGTCCGCCGCGGCCGGGGGCCCGGGGAACCACATCATACTGCAAGCCGTCCACGTACACGCGGTCGATGCGCGAGCCGGTCGCGAACGGTTCACCCTGCAAAACGATCAGGTTGGCGATCTTGCCCGTCTCGATGCTGCCGAGCTGCGCGTCCACGCCCGCCGCTTCGGCGGCGCGGATCGTCAGGGCCTCGACCGCGACGTTGCGCGGCAAACCGGCCGCGATGGCCTTGCGGACGTTGTCCATGAAATCATCGGCGTCGAGTCCGCCCGAGGCGAGCGCGAACTTGATGCCGGCGCTGTTGAGCGCCGCCGCGTTCCCCTCGATGAGCCGCGTGGCAGCGGCCTTGCGTGCCGCGCTGTCGGCCGGATCCTGCCGCTGAGAGAACTGGAACTCCCAACCGGTGGTCTGTGAGGGCTGGGGGAAGTCGACCGACACGATCGGCGGCCGGGCCGTCTTGAGCGCCGACACGGCGCGGAAGCCTTCGACCGCGCCGACGAGCGTCAGCTTGATGTTGAACTCCTTGGCCAGTGCCAGCGCGCGCAGCATCTCGTTTTCGCTGTTGGCGGCCATGAATACCGGCAGCTCGCCCTTGACGACGGGCACGAGTGCCTCGAGCTCCGCGTTATGCGACGTGCGCGCCATCCCCTTCGGGTTGGCCTGGTACCGGTCCATGATCGCGGCGTGGCGCTGGGCGTCGTAAAGCGCCTGGCGCTGGTACGCAATCACGCCCAGCAGGTTGCTCGGGTACTGGCCCGGCACCGTCTGGTAGCCGACGTGCAAGGCGACCGGCGACTTCATGATCCACCGCTTCGCCGTGTCGTCACGCATGGGCAGCAGCGCCGACATGCCGCGGAAGAGGCCACGCGAGGGCGAAACGAGCGCCACGCCGATGCCCTGGTCGCGGGCGGCGCGGGCATCATCAGGGGCGAGGCTGAGCTCTTCGGCGATCACACGTTCCGGCTCGAGGCCGACGACGAGCAACACGGTCGTGGTCGTGAGGTCCTGGCCAGGGACCTGGCCCTGAAACCCGCCGCGTCCCTGTCCGCGCCCACCGGCCTGCGGTTGCGGCAGGCCTAACGATGACGTGAGGTCGATGAAGGCGGGGACGATGGTCTTGCCGGAGACGTCGACCACGCGCGCGTCGGCAGGTGGGGTGACCGAGGCGCCAACGGCCTCGATGATGCCGTTCCGGATGACGATCGTGCCACGATCGATCGTACCCCTGGTGACTGTCTCGATGCGCGCATTGGTCAGGGCCCACACGCCGGTCTGGTTGTCGCGCGACTGACTCTGCGCGCCGGCGGTGTGGGTGATGGCCAACGCGGCGACCGGCAGCACCAGGAGGTGAAGCGGTGTTCGTCGCATGCAGGGACTCCAACTGGGAAAAGGGAACAACGGCGGGCCAGCGAGCGAGCATACCAGTGGCGCAACGAGGCAGCAAGCTGCGCCTGACGCTTACGCGATTGATACGGACGGAGTGCGTCGAACGCTCAGGGCGCAGGTCAGCCACGCGTACATGTCGAGCGTTCCTCCGGCTCGAAGCGGAAGAGGAAATGCCGAGTTACCCACGTTGATTCAGCAAGATATCGGGTCACATCTCCACGTGTTGTGTAACCTATTGTCCATAAACGAGTTAACGTTAGCCAACCTGCGATTTTCCACCTGCTCGATGTTGGCACGTCGCTCGTGACCGCGGGCTTGGACCCCTGACAAAAGCTGCTTCCCGAAACGAACTCATCTTTTTTTTTGCGCTGCTTGGGATCGGGTGCGCTTTCGCGGAGACGAAACGGTCCCAGAACGCCGTGCCCCTCAGGAGCCAGCGTGCCCTGTCCAGCGC
>CBIHMX010000381.1:0-3514 GCA_966211115.1 uncultured Gemmatimonadaceae bacterium
GTCCGGGACCAGCGTGGCAAGGACTGCGAACGCCACCGCGACTCCATACGTCGCGACAGAAAGGTTGACGGTATCGAACACCCCGAGCAAAACCTCGACGTTCATCTGAAAAAGGGGTCAGACACCTTTATTTCCGGATGCGGTAGCGGACCAGCTGCGGCACGTCCACGTCGTCGAGTTCAACGCCCCAGGCCTGGTCACCGATCACGGTCATGGGACGGACGCTGCGCGGCAGACCGAACGTCGCCACGACATTTCCTTTCGGATCGAGCACAGTCCAGTTGAGCGTCGCTCCGAACTCCTCGCGGCGGAGCCAGAGCGAACCATCCATGGCCGCGAACGCTTGTGTGACAGTCACCTGATGGTCCGGGATGTGGAGGGCCTTCCGCACCTGGTCGGCGCTGAAGCGCGTTTTCTCGTTAGGGCCTGAGCTGAAGCGGCGCACCTGCACGTCCACGATGCTGTCGACCACGCCCGCCGCAAATGCCTTCGGACGATAGGCGTGCGACCGGCTCCATAACGTGTCGCCACTCGCGTCGATCGCGGTCACGTTGAACGAGGTACTCCCCTGGCCCGCGCCGCGTTCGATGACGAACACCCGCTCAGACGGGCCGGCGATCACGGTCATCGGATCGTCCGGAACGGGCTGGCTGAAGAACATCGTGGCGTTACCGGACTGCATCGTGCCCTGTCCCGATCCGATCGGTACCCAGGCGATCGTATCGAGCACCGCCGCCGTTCGTGTCACGCGGAACACCGGTCGCGCCTTGATCTGCCCACTGCTGACGAGATGAGAAGGAAAACTCGATCCCGCGAACACGGATCCATCGCTCAGCAGCGTGGATGGCGTCGGCCGGAAGTACGCGTCCGGTCGCGCCGGCCCGGACGGCGCGGGTTCCGCGACGATCGTCGAGATGAGCGTTCCATCTGGGCGGAAGAGCGTGATCCGGCGTTGGCGGAAATCCGTCACGTACAGTGTGTCGCCGATGAAACCAACCCCGCCAAGTCCGGTAAACTCTCCCGGCCCTTCTCCCTTTCGCCCGATGGTGCGCAGGTATTTGCCCTGGGCGTCAAAGACCCGTAGTGCCTGGTCTCCCGCCTGTGTGACGTAGATCGATCCATCGGGCCCGATCGTAATTTCCCGGATCGGGTTGAGCTCGTAGTGCGGATCCGCGTCAGCGCCGCCGATCCGGAGTTCCGGCTCGAGATTCCATCGCGCCGGAGTTTGTCCCGAGAGGCAGGGCGCGACGAGGAGGATGAGAAGCGCGGCGAATGCTGTGGGCACGGTTACCTCCGGGATCGGACTTCAACGACGGTCAGTGCCTGGGAACCAAAGGTGGCTCCCAATGGTCGACTCGGCAACGATGCTGGTTACGTGGTGTCACGTTCGAGACACGCGCATATCGCGGGCACCATACCGACTCGACTCTCGAACTCTGCTTGTCGCAGGGCGAGGACCGTCCAGCCGTTACTTGCCACGAAATGCTCGCGGATTTCCGCTTCGGTGATCCCGCGGGGCACATCCGGCACGGGAAAGTCCACGGCGAAGGCGAGCAGGTAATAGCGGCCACCTTGCCTCACGGCAGCCGACACCTCCGCCGCGAACTTCGCGCACTGATCGATCTCGAAGAGGTGGTAGAACCCGGAATCGACGACCGACCCGAACTGCCCCAATGTGCTGGGCCGTAAGGCATCTCCGACCCTGAACTCTACGTTGCTCGCGGCTTCTGGCGGGAGCGACTCGGCTCGCTTCTGCGCGAGAGCGACCGCCGCGGGCACGAAGTCCAGGCCAACGACTTTCGTACCATTCTTCGCGATCCAGATCGCCAGATCTCCAGATCCGGAACCGACGTCGAGCACGGGCTCCTCGAGCGGAAATTCCGAGATGAGCTGCACGAGCGCCGGCTGCGGCCCGCCGATGTCCCACGGCGCGTCGGTGTCATAGACGGAAGCGAAGAACTTCCTGGGATCAGGTCCGAATCGCTGCATCATGCACGGAAGTCCGCCAGTTCGCCCGGCCCGCCCGGAATCTGCCACTCGAGTGCGAGCAGCGCGTCGAAAAGGCTTCGGCACGTTTGACCCTCGGCCAGCGGTCCGCCACACTCACTGCATAACGACTGATCCATCAGGTTCTCCTCTGCAAACTCCGCGTCAATTCGCGCAATCCGCGACGACTCGGTTCTCCGGCCGTTGACCCACCGCGAAAATCCGGTCGCCGCCAAAAACCCGGAATGATTAATGATTGATGAAGAACCACGTCCGGGCATTGCCGGCAGAAACTGGGGTGCAACATTGTCGCCGTACCTCTTCAGGAGACACCTGTGCGGCCCAACACGTTGGCGCTCGCATGTCTGGCGGTGACGGCCGCGCCGGCCTTCGGTCAGGTGACCCCATCCGCTGGACTCCGAACGCTGGACTCCGTCCAGATTCGGGAGACCGATACCCTCTTTCTTTCGCGGCCAGCTCAGATCGTCCTGGGCGCCGGTGGCCATGTCTTCCTCACTGATGCCAGAGAGCCAAGGGTCATCGATGTCGGCCCGGACGGTCGCATCGAGCGAGTGTTCGGTAGAAAGGGTAGCGGACCGGGAGAGTTCGAGACGCCAACGGCCATGGCGATATCGGGTGACACACTGCTCGCCGTGTACGACCATCGCACCAAGCGAGTGACATATATCAACATCCCGCGATGGATCCTCGCACGCGTTTCACCCGATGTGACCCAACGGCCGAAGGTCAACAAGTTCGTGGATGGCCATCAGTTCGCGACCCACTGGGATTTTGGCACGAATACGTCATTAGCGAGGATTGTTGAAAAAGACGGCACGCTTGATGAAAAGCAGGGCGTCATCCCCGACCTCGGAGACCAGACCCAGATGCTCATCGGCGGCGCATTCTGGAACGCCGTCTTCGCGCCCGTGGCTGATCAAATCTTTGCGATGTATGAGGCTTCGAATTCGCTTTTCGTTTGGGAGCGAGGGTCTCGTACCGCGCGCGAAATAACACTTCCCGCAAAGCACAGGAGAGGACTTCCGGCTGGGCTGTTCGAGAGCCTGCTTCGCGACCCGGCCAGGGCCACGCCAGCGATGATTTATGATCGGTCGGTACCAGTAGCGTTGGCACCGATCACGCCCGATATCGTCGCGGTAGTCACCAGGGACGTAAAGGTCGAGTCGGACAAATGGTACACAGTTCATTACGTCACCTTGTACGACCACAGGCGGAATACAGCCTGTCCCGACCTCGAAGTGCCGGCCTCGCGGCTCAAGGTGGCGCTGCTACGGGATCCGTTCCCAATCGTGGCATTACGAGGTGACACTCTCGCGCTGCTGGAACAGTCCGAAACTGCGGATGCAGAGCCGATCCAGCTACTACGTCGCTATCGGATTGAACCCGACCGATGCCAGTGGAGCGCCGTCAGCCGTTAGGCATGGCGAACGGAGTCTTTACGCTCGCTCGAGTCTAAGATCGATCCAACGCTGCCATCGCGACTTCGGAGGCTTCAACTCCCACAGGC
>CBIHMX010000382.1:0-3512 GCA_966211115.1 uncultured Gemmatimonadaceae bacterium
GGGTGAAGGAAGCGGCGAGGCGCGGCATGCCCAACTAGCGGCGCGCACCAGAAGGGCTGGCCGAGCTGACGACGAAGAAGGCACATACGGTCCTCGTCGGCATGGGCGTGCTGACGGAAGCCGAGCTGGAATCGCGGTACCACGTGCGCATCGAGCGGTACATCAAGGACATGCTGATCGAGATGCATACGTTAGGCGAGATGGTCGACACGCTGGTCCTCCCCGCGGCGTACGGCTACGCCGGCGCGCTCGCCGGCAGCGCCGCCCAGGCCAAGGCGGCTGGGATCAGGGAAATCCCGCAGGTGGACCGGGCCAACGAGGTCGGCAAGCTGGCCAAACTGCTCAAGACGAAGCGCGACCAGCTGGTGAAGGTCCGTGATCGCGCCGAACAGATGCATGACGACCTGACGAAGGCTGCCGTGCTCCTCACCAACGACGGCGCCGACATCATGTCGGCAGTCCGTGCCGCCTGCGATGCGCTGGAGTTGCTCGTGGCCGACGACGCCTGGCCGCTCCCGAAGTATCGCGAGATGCTCTTCCCCGTCTGACCAAAAAGGGGTCAGACACCATTCCCCGGTATCCGGGGAAATGGCGTCTGACCCCTTTTCTCTGCGCCAGCCCCTCTTTCATTGACCGCTTCCGCCCGCACCGGCGTTACGCGCCAGGAACTGCTCGGCCTCATGACGGCGCAGAACGTGCGCTTCCTGCGGTTGCAGTTCACCGACATCCTCGGCGTCAACAAGAACGTCGAGGTTCCGCGCTCGCAGTTCGAGAAGGCGCTCGCCGGCGACATCATGTTCGACGGGTCCTCGATCGAGGGGTTCGTTCGTATCGAAGAGTCGGACATGCTGCTCGCTCCGGACCTGTCGACGTTCCGGATTTTTCCGTGGGGTGATCCCGCAAGCCGCGTTGCGCGCCTCATCTGCGACATCACGAGACCCGATGGCACCCCCTTCGACGGCGATCCGCGCGGTGTCCTGAAGCGACAGATTGCCCGCGCGGCCGAACTCGGATTCACGATGAACGCCGGCATGGAAGCCGAGTTTTTCGTCTTCAAGCCCGGTGAACGCGGCGAACCCACGACCGCCACGCACGACGTCGGCAGCTACTTCGACCTCGCACCGGCCGATCTCGGCGAAGACGCCCGTCGCGCCATCGTCGATGCGCTCGAGCAGATGGGATTCGAGGTCGAAGCCGCGCATCACGAGGTCGCCCACGGACAGCACGAGATCGACTTTCGCTACGCCGACGCACTCACCACCGCCGACAACATCACGACATTCCGGTTCGTCGTGAAGTACGTCGCGCAGCAATTCGGGCTGGTCGCATCGTTCATGCCCAAGCCGATCTTCGGGCAGAACGGCAGCGGTATGCACACGCACCAGTCGCTGTTCCATGATGGCACGAACGCGTTCTGGCAATCCGGCGCGCAGTGGGAGCTGAGCGAGATTGCGTTGCACTACATTGGCGGCCTCCTGCAGCACGTGCGCGGGTTCGCCGCCATCACGAACCCCCTGGTGAATTCGTACAAGCGCCTCGTGCCCGGATACGAAGCCCCGGTCAACGTGGCGTGGTCCATGCGCAATCGCTCGCCGCTCATTCGCGTGCCCGAGCGCCGTGGCGCAGGCACTCGCGTCGAAGTACGCATGCCCGACCCCTCCGCCAATCCCTACCTCGCGCTGGCCGTGATGCTGGCCGCGGGCCTCGATGGCATCGCCAACAAGGCCGATCATCGTGAACCGGTCGACACCAACATTTTCGAGATGTCGCACCGGGAGAAACGCCGGCTCAGGATCGATGACTTGCCACACGACCTGAACGAGGCCTGCGATGAGCTCGAAAAGGACGAAGTGATCCTTGCCGCACTTGGCGAGCACGTCGCCCGGCATTTCCTCAGTGCCAAGCGCGCCGAATGGCGGGAGTACATCACCCAGGTGACCGCCTGGGAGCTAGAGAACTACCTGCTGAAATACTGACTGGTCGCCATCGTGAACACGCCGCTCGTCGAGATGATCGCCGCCGCCGAGCGGCAGCTGCGGCCACACGTGCGTGAAACGATGCTGGTGCATTCGCCGGCATTGAGCGCTCGCGCGGCCGCCGACGTCTGGCTCAAGTGCGAGAACCTGCAGGTCACCGGCTCGTTCAAGGTACGGGGGGCCACCAACCGCCTACTCAACCTGCCGGATGAGGCTCGCCGCCGGGGGGTCGTGGCGGCGTCTTCCGGCAACCACGGCGTGGCGGTCGCCCATGCCGGGAAAGCGTTAGGCATCCCGGTAACGGTGTACGTGCCCGACTTTGCGTCGCCGGTGAAGGTCGGTGCGATGGAACGGCTCGGCGCGACCGTCGTCAGGTTCGGCACCGACGGACTCGACACCGAGCTCGAAGCGCGCCGTGTCGCGGCCGGACGCGGCCAGGAATACCTCTCGCCCTACAATGACCTCACCGTGGTGGCCGGCCAGGGGACAATCGGCGTGGAGTTGCGGCGGCAGCTCGCCGACTTCGCGTACGTGGTGATCGCTGTCGGCGGTGGCGGATTGATCGCCGGCGTAGCCGCGGACCTCAAGTATCATCGACCGGGTATTCGCGTGATCGGAGCGCAGCCAATCAATTCTCGGGTGATGGCGGAATCGGTTCGCGCCGGACACGTCCTCGAACTTCCGTCGGAGCCGACGCTGTCGGACGGCACGGCGGGTGGCGTCGAAATCGACAGCATCACGTTCCCGTACTGCCGCGACCTCGTCGACGAGTGGATCGAGGTTCCGGAAGCGGACATCGCCCGCAGCATGCGGCAGACCATCGAAGAAGAACACATGCTCATCGAGGGAGCGGCTGCCGTTGCCGTAGCGGTGGTCGCCGAACGGCGGACGACGTTCACCGGCCCCGTTGCGGTCGTCCTCTGCGGCGCGAACGTGAGCGCGGAGCGCGTTCGCAGCGTGCTCTGACGCGACCTCAGCGGATTCCCTCGCTATACTGTGGGCTCCGGAATCCCCGAACCTTGATGTCGCAATCACAACGCCCGGTCGACCCCATTCCCTGTCCGTCATGCGGCGCTGCCGCCGCGGGACGTTTCTGTTCCGAGTGCGGAGCGGTCGTGCGGGAAGCGGCCTGTGCGAACTGTGGTGCGGCGTTGACGCCGGGCGCGAAATTTTGTCATGACTGTGGCGCGCCGGCGGGAGCAGGCCGCGCATCCGTCCCGCGTCGTACGAAAGCCCGCCCCGGTGAAACGCCGGTCGCCAGGAACAATCTCCCGTGGATCGCTGGCGGTCTCGCGTTCGTGACGCTGGTGGTGGTTTTTGCCGCACAGCGCGCGGGACAGAACACTCCCGCCGTCGCAACGGCGCCGGCCGCGGGCGGCGCGCCGGCGGTGGACATCGCGTCGATGACCCCGCAGGAACGCGCCAGCCGGCTCTTCGACCGGATCATGCGACTGTCGGAGGAAGGAAAACGCGACAGCGTGGCGCTCTTTGCCTCCATGGCCATACCAGTGTACGAGTCGTTAGGCCCGCTCGACG
>CBIHMX010000383.1:0-3512 GCA_966211115.1 uncultured Gemmatimonadaceae bacterium
GTTAAAAGCCTCACCGCGGACAACGCAAACAATCTGGGCGGGGTCGCCGCCAATGTTTTCGAACGGTATGACCGCCACGGACGGCCGCCCATCAACCGGCGCCGATCCGCTCTTTGCCCGGATGCGGGACGGAAGCCATACCGCGAGCACGACGCCAGCGACGAGCGCGGCGGCCAGCGCCATGCGCCGCCATGGCCTGGCGGGCGACCGGAAGACGGCCACCGGGGTGGCCACGCCGTCGAGTACGGCCAGCAGCTCCCCCGCCGACTGCGGACGGCGGTCCGGATCCTTGTTGAGACAGGCCATGACCAGCGCGGCCAGCGCCGGCGGCACGGAGCGCGCGTGTTCCAGGATCGCCGGCGCCGGCTCGGTCAGGTGCGCCGCCAGCATGGCCTGGCGCGTGGTCCGTGTCGAAAACGGGTGCCGCGTCGCGAGCAGTTCCCACGCCAGGACGCCCCACGCGTAGATGTCCGCGCGGTGGTCCATGTTGTCGCCCGCCACCTGCTCCGGCGCCATGTACCCCGGCGTACCTAACGACGAACCCGGGCTGGTGATCGTCATGCCCCCGGCCACGTTGCTGGTTCGCGCCGCGTCCATGGCCTTGGCGATGCCGAAGTCCGACACCACCGCCGTGCCGCCGGAAATGAGCACGTTGTCCGGCTTGATGTCGCGATGCACGACACCGGCGTGATGGGCGTAGGCCAGCGCGCGCGCCACGTCCTTGAGGATCGACACGGCCTCGGGCAGTGGAATCGGCACGCCGGTGGCCACCCTCGCGCGCAGCGAGCTGCCCTCCACCAGCGGCATGGTGTAATACGAGAACCCGCCCGCCTCCCCGGCCGAGAGCAGCGGGACGATGTTCGCCTGCTGCAACTGCGCGGCGTGCCGCACCTCGCGGGCGAATCGGTCGATCGACAGCTCGGCCACCAGTTCCGGTTGCAGGACCTTGATGGCCACGCGGCGGCCGAGCGACGTCTCGACGCCGGCAAAAACCGTCGCCATGCCGCCGGCGCCGATTTCCCGCTCGAGGCGGTACGACGCGCCTAACGCGGCCTGGAGCTGGTCCTGGAGGGAGGACACGTCGGTCAGTGCCCCCGGCTCATGCCAGCTCGACGAGCGCCACGTCGCGGGCGCCCTTGCGAATGAGGAAGTACACGCCGGCGATCGCTTCGCCGGCGCCGACGGACAGCTCGTCCGCGCCGAACCGCCGGCCATTCACCGTCACCGCCCCCTGCTGGATCTGCCGCTTTGCGTCACCCCGGGACTTCACCAAGCCGGTCTCCACGAGCATGTCGACGACCGATGCCTGCACCTGATCGCCGTTGCCGATGGTGACGTCCCGTACCGCCTGCAGTCGCCGGAACGGAATTTCGTCGCGCAGCATCTGCAGCGCGGCGGGGGTGAGCGACCGCGGGTCGGCCTGCCGGTCGAACAGGATGCGTGACGCGTCCCTGGCCGTGCCCGCGGCGTCTTCGCCGTGGACGCGTGCCGTGACCTCCATCGCCAGCGCCGCCTGCGCCTCACGAGTCTCCGGCCGCTCGGCGATCGCGCGGTCGAGTGCCTCGACTTCCTCGCGATTCATCAGCGTGAAGTAACGCAGGAATCGCGCCGTGTCACGGTCGTCGGCGTTGATCCAGAACTGGTAGAACCGGTACGGCGACGTCCGGGCCCCGTCGAGCCAGACGTTGCCCGATTCGGACTTGCCGAACTTCGCCCCGTCGCTGCGCGTGACCAGCGGGAATGTGACGCCGTGCACCGATCCACCAATGCTCCGCCTGACGAGTTCCGTGCCGGCGGTGATGTTGCCCCATTGGTCGCTGCCGCCGATCTGGAACGTCACCCCATACCGACGGTGCAGCTCGAGGAAGTCGTACGCCTGGAGCAGCATGTAGGCGAACTCGGTGAACGTGATCCCATCCTCGAGCCGGGACTTCACCGAGTCCTTCGCCATCATGTAGTTCACGCTGAAGTGCTTCCCGACATCGCGCAGGAAATCGACCGCCGGTAGCGGGACGAGCCAGTCCGCGTTGTTCCGTAACTGAGCCGCGCTCGAACCGGAAAAATCCAGGAAGCGCTCGAGCTGGTCGCGAATCTTCCCCGCGTTCGCTTCGATCACGCCGGTATCAGCCAGCGGTCGCTCGTTCGCCCGCCCACTGGGGTCGCCAATGAGCCCAGTGCCTCCACCCACCAGCGCCATCGGGCGATGGCCGGCGCGCTGCAGGTGCACGAGTCCCATGATCGGCACCAGGTTCCCGACGTGGAGACTGTCCGCGGTCGGGTCGAAACCGCAGTATCCAGTCACCTGGCCAGCGGCCAGGGCCTCGGGAGCTCCCTCGGTATGCTGCACGAGCAGCCCGCGCCAGGCGAGCTCTTCGAGAAACGGTCGTGACGTCATGCACAAAACTAGGAAGACGGAGCCGGTCTCTGCGAGGCCATGAGATTCGCATGATCGATCTTTCCTGCTCTCTGGGTCCAGGTCGGCTCATTCGCTAGGTTACGGGAGCCATGGCCGAAATGCCTTCCTCGAAGCGCCCAGGACGCATCGCCACGATCGTGAAGAGGTACCCACGCTTCACGCGCTGGCTGGGATACGTCATTACTGCCGGCTTCACGTTTGTCGCCGGCTTCGGCCTTGCTGCCTGGACGCTGGTCTGCCGCGGCTCGCGTTGCCCATCGATCGACGTCCTCGAACGGTACCAGCCCCGCCAGACCTCGCGGCTGTTCGCGATCGACGGGCGCTTCATCGCCGAACTCGGCATGGAACGTCGTACGCTGGCGACGCTCGAAGAAATCCCGCGAATCGTTCAGGAAGCATTCGTCGTGACGGAGGACAAGCGCTTCTACCGGCATCGCGGTATTGACTGGTTCCGCATCCCGGGCGCGACGCTCACCAACCTCCGCGCCGGCTCGTTCGTCGAGGGGTTTTCGACGATCACCATGCAGCTCGCGCGCAACGTCTTCCCGAACAAGCTCACGCGCGAAAAATCTCCGGTGCGCAAGCTGAAGGAGATCAAGGTCGCCCGTCGCATCGAACGGCGGTACCCGAAGGAAAAGATCCTCGAGTTGTACCTCAACCAGATCAACCTCGGCTCGGGTGCCCATGGCGTCGAAACGGCTGCGCAGCGGTACTTCGGCAAGCCGGTGAAGTATCTCAACGTCGCCGAAGCGGCGACGCTCGCCGCCATCCCCAAAGCGCCGACGCGTTACAATCCACGCCGCTTTCCGGCACGCGCAGTCCAGCGTCGCAACACGATCATCGAGTTGATGCGTCGCGAGGGTACGGTCGACGACATGCAGGCGAGCCTGGCCAAGGCGTACCCGCTGGCGCTCGCGCGCCGCGTGGAGTCGGGCGAGATCGCGCCGTACTTTGCGGAATGGGTCCGGCAGACCCTGCACGAACGTTTTGGCGATCGGCTTTACGAGCAGGGGCTGAAGGTCTACACCACGCTCGATCTCGACATGCAGACGGCCGCCGAGCGCGCCGTCGAAAGCCAGTTGCGGTCGATCGAATC
>CBIHMX010000384.1:0-3512 GCA_966211115.1 uncultured Gemmatimonadaceae bacterium
GCCGTGCAGGAGGACAAACGGCTCTGATTCTTCGGTGCCCGGGATGGTCACGACCGGGACCGGCGACGTGAACCAGCCCTCGGTCAGGTCCGTGGTCAGCGTCGCCGCGTCTCCGCGCTTCGCCGCCTCGATGAGCTGCTGGCCGTCGGGAGTGTTGACCGCGACGACCGCGATTTTCGGTTTGCGCGGCAGGTCGCGAAGGTCGGGCGTTCCCCACACGGTGGTGCAGATGCCCCAGTGCGCGTTTTTCCCCGGATTGACGGCGATCATGCCGAGCGCGCCGCGGGCTTCGAAGAAGGAGACCTTGCCGGGCATGCCGAAGCCTTCGGTGACGACGAGCTTTCCATGGAAGTCGATGTCGTCGGCCCCGATGAGGTTACGCGAGAAGAGTTCGTCGGCGCCGCGTGCATAACGAGCCGGCGCGTAGACGAGGGGCGCGGTGAGGCCACGTGGTTGCGCGACGCTCATGGCCATGGGCTTGGCGCGGAATGTGGCGTTGCCGGTCTTCACCGACGCCTGGTCAGGGAGGCTGAGGAAAACGACGGGTTCGTGGACTTCGACGGGGACGTCGTGTTTTCGGAGGCGGGCGACGATTTCATCCGAGGCCGTTTGGACGTCGTCCGGGTGCTCGCGCCGCAGCGTGGTGAATCGCTCGATGAGCGACCAGGGCTCATCGAGGGTGATGTCGTCGATTGCGTCGCGTATTTCAGGGGTTAACATCGGGCACGGTAGGCAGTTGGCAGGCGGCACACGGGCAGGTGAACACGCCAATAGGTGGCCGAGCCGGGAGGGTGTCTAGGTCTGGGGAACTCGACTTTTGCCTCGGTGTAGCCACGCCGGTCGCTGAGCGCCCGGGGCTTACCGTTACAGGGGATGCCGATGGCTTCAAGCCAGTGGATCGGTCTCGTTCTCGCGAGCGTGTGCACGCCGCTCGCCGTGCTTCCCCAGAGTGCAACCGTATTGCGCGGCCGAGTCGTGAACGAGACGGGCGTTGGGATTGCCGGCGCGACGATCACACTGGCCAGCATTCGCTATTCGGTACGCACCGATTCCTCAGGGGCCTTTGTGCTGTCGGGCACTCCGGGTTCGACGCTCGTGTTTTCGCTTCGGGCGCCAGGATATCGAGCCGACACCGGCGCGGTGACGTTGCCGCGTCGTTCGGGCGTGAGCCGCGAGTTCAAGCTGGTATCCGAGGCGACCGCGCTGCCGGAGACCAATCCGTCGGATCGGGTTCTTCGTGGTCGTGTCACCGACAGCGAAGGAGCGCCGCTCTCGTACGCCACTGTTCAGGTCAACGGCGGGCATCGCTTCATCGCGGACGATTCTGGTCGGTTCACGATGCCACTGCCCACGCAGCGGTTTTCGTTGATCGTCAGGCGGATCGGGTTTTCACCGGAAGAACTGATCCTGGAGGCGCCGCCGGATACCGCGATCCGGGTGCGCCTGACCGCGTTGGCCACCGCGCTTCCGGAACAACGAATTACGGGCCGTGCCGCCTTTGTATCGCTCGATCTCAATGGGTTTTATCGGCGAATGCGCGATGCCGAGCGAGGCGTGAACCACGGCTACTTCATGACGCCGGAAGATTTCGACTTTCGCAAACCCAGCATGATTACCCAGATGGCAGAGGGCGTTCCGGCGGTCTTCCTCAAACGCAGCGTCCGCGGCTCGAGGCAGGACCTCCTCGTTGGCGCACCATGCAAACCGCGGCCCGGCGGTCCTGACAAGACGTGCATCCTTGCCATTGGCGGTGACATTGGCACGGCACGACTGTATCGCTGCGTGATGACGGTCTATCTGGACCGGGTGAAAATTGTGGGCAGACCTGGTAGTTCACCCGACGACTACATCAATGAGCTCGTGGTGCCGAGTCAGGTCGCCGCGATGGAGATCTACCCGCGAGGGAACGGCGCGCCGCCGGAATTCCAGCCGATGAACGGCAATTGTGGAGTTGTGCTGATCTGGACCAAATAGACCGACGTCGTGTCGTCACGTCCTTGAGGCTGGAACCATTACGGTCCGGCCCGGGTAACGTCGCGGGCTTTCCACTTGGGGCGCGCGATGGCCAGCAGGCAAATCCGCGGGCTGGTGGCGGTTTACGGGGCGCTTCTGGTGCCTGCGGCGCTTACCGCGCAGTCCGAGGTGCGCGGGCGCCTGGTGGATTCGACCGGCGCGCCGATACTGGGAGCGGTAGTCACCCTGCCAGCGGTGGGCTTCCAGGTCCGCGCGGATTCCAATGGCCGGTTCGCGGTGGCCGGGCAGCGTGGAAGCTCCCTCCGCCTGCTCTTTTCGGCCCCCGACTACCGCACCGACTCGGCCACTGTCCTGCTGGGTCGAAGTCCAGTCGTACGTGAGTTCACGCTGATATCGAATGACGCGCCACTACCCGAGGTAAATCCGTCCGACCGGGTGGTGGCCGGGCTCGTGACCGACGAAACCGGGACGCCGCTTTCGTACGCCAACGTCCAGGTGAACTTCGGCCAGCGTTTCATGGCGGACGACTCGGGGCGATTCCAGGTGCCGGCCCTGCCGACGTCGATGACCCTGGTCGTCAGGCGGATCGGCTTCGAGGCTGTGGAGTTCCGCCTGACGGAGCGGCCCGACACCGCGCTCCGCATAACGATGAAGCCGATTCCAGTGGCGCTGAAAGGCGTGACCGTGACCGGGGCGAGTTCGTTTCGATCGCTCGACACGTACGGATTTTATGGACGCATGAAGGATTACGAACGGGGCGGGAGCCGAGGCTACTTCATCACGCCAGAGGATATCGATCGCCGGAAGCCGAACTGGATCACCCAGATGGTCGAGGGATTCCCCGGCATTCGCGTATGTGGCCGGGTGTCGATCACGTGTCCAGCCGGTGATCCGCGGGGCGAGATTATTCTGGGGAGAAATGCGTGCAAGATGACCGTGTATCTCGACAACATCCGGATCGTTGGCACGCGCAATGGGCGAGACATGGCGGTCAATGAGTTGGCGCTTCCGAATCACATTGCCGGCGTCGAGATCTATCCCAGTGCCCTGAACGCGCCAGCGCAGTACATGCCGGTCGACGGGACCTGCGGCGTGGTCCTGATCTGGACGAAGTGATCGGGAATAGGGAATCGGGAATCGGGAATCGGGAATCGGGGAATCAAAAACTCCTTCGTGGCAGCATTGTGACTCGATTCGGTCTATCGACGTTGGCGACGCTCGTGCTGGCGACCATGTTCTGGCCGCTCGAGTCGCGCGCGCAGAGTGAACTGCGTGGGCGAGTCGTGAGCGATTCGGGGAAGGGGATCGCTGCTCAGGGCAGTTGCGGGGTTGTCCTGTTGTGGAGCAAATAAAGGGAGATCCTTCCGGAGTCGACATGAACCTTGTGCGTCAGTCGTGGTGGTTGGCCGTAGGTGGAATGCTGGCTTTCGCCAACGTGGGTGCGGCGCAGACGGAGTTGACTGGCCGGGTAGTCACGGATTCCGGCAAGCCAATCGTCGGTGCCGCGGTCACAGTCGCGCGCATTCGGTACACGGTGC
>CBIHMX010000385.1:0-3511 GCA_966211115.1 uncultured Gemmatimonadaceae bacterium
GGATTGCAACGCGGCTTGAAGCCCCGGAATGCAGTGGGACCCCGGCGATGGCCGGGGTCACACGCCTTGTATCCATGTCAGCGAGTGCCTTCTGGCTTGACGATCGTACCGTTAGGCGGTGGCAGCGTGATGTGCACGGCTTTCACCGTGCCGAAGGGGTCGAGTTCCCTCTCGGGTGCCTTTCGCAGCCGGACCAATTGCTGCTGCAGCCACTTCCGGTATTCACTGCTGTCGGATTTTGCGCCGTGCACGACGGGCTCGGGCCGGGCGCGGTAGTCGGAAGCGAGGGAATCACCGTAGCGGGCGCGCAGGGCATTGACGATCGCCAGCGCGGCCGCGAGATCGTCCGCCGAGGCGTTACGGTCCACGATGACCACGTTTTGCGGCTGGTGTCGGGCCTGCCTGACGACTTCGGTGCGGCCGCCTTTCGACGGGGCATCGCCCGCGACAAGCGTTACGCGCGCCTCTGACAGCGATGCCGGTTGCTGGGCCCCGACTCCCGGCGCGCACGGCAGCCAGGCGGCTGCCGCTACCAGGATGAATGCATAGGTCTTCATTGAAACTCCAGGCTCTGTAGGTGAAGGGGCTGCTCAGCTCATGTTCACGTAGTAGCACTCCACTCCGATCGGGATGGAGGCGATGAGTCTCGATCTTTTGGTCGCGTAGTCGTAAACCCAGTACTCGCGCCAGACCGTGGCACACACTTCGACCATTTCGGAAGTACCGCCGCCGCTGGAAGGCGGTGGGGCAGGTGCTTCGCAATCCTCCGTGTCCGAGAGCGCGAGCGCAACGCCGGGAGCACTGACGAGGCGAGTGGCCTCTTCCTCACACACCGGGGTCGACTCTTCCTCGCATCCCTGCTGCAACATGTCCTGGCCGGATGTGAGCAGGATCTGCTGCTGCCACAGGGGGATCTGTACGAAATTGAGGTTTACGGCCATCTGCGCCGTGTGACCGCTATAGGTATGCCGGCCCATGAGTCCACATTTCTGCCCGAAGGTCGAAATGCTGACGTCCAGCGTGGTATCGCCCCGACTGACAGGAAGGAAGAAGCGGGAGAAGAGAACTCCCTTGGAGCCGGTATTCACGACGCGGCCGGTCTTGTCGACCAGTTGAGTATTTACACTGGCACTGACGTAGTTCGCCCACTGGAACGTCACCTTGGCCAGGACCGTGAACGTGCCCCAGTCGTCCTCGAAACCTGGCATGGTCGTGATCTGCATCCCGATGGTCGTGGGGATTCCTGCTGCCTCGTATTCCCATACGCCGGGGTATTGATTCAGGACCGGCTGTGCCGGCGTCGCCGCAAGAGGTGGTGCCGTGATCTGGTCAACGGCTGCGTCGTTGCAGGCGAGAGTCACGCCAGCCACGATCGTCGCTACCACACTGGGAAACCGAATGCGCATTCCTCCTCCAGAAAGGTTGGACTACTCCCGCTGCGCCGATTCAGGACAGCGGAACTGCAGGACGGTCGCGTAGGACGCGACCATCGGTTCATCAGGGGCCCTGCCCTGCTTCATCGTCAGGACCAGCACGCGACTGTCCTCCAGGAGAACCGCGGACGCCTTCGGATTCTCGAACGGCACGGAGAGCGGGCCTAACGCCTCGGCAATCGTGCCCGAGCCGATCACTGGTGACACCGTCGTCCCGTACTGCGGGCCGCGGATCAGCCAGAGCGGGTATCGATCGTCGAGGACCAGCGCTTCGTACGGGTAAGCGCGATCGCCTGACGAGACCGTTCCCGCCGTGTTACCGCTGTAAGGCTGCAACCATTGGAGCTGGCTGGTAGCGGCGTCACAGCAGGTCCACGCGATCCATGACGCTGCAACGGTACCGCCTACCCGAAGCAGTCGGGGAATGGTGACGGGACGGCGGCCGTCGCCAGCTATTCGGGCCGGGACGGACCACGTCGAATCGAAGCGAGTCGCGAAGAGCAGTTCGGTGAACGAGGGATCCAGCGCGCGACCAGACATGGTGAATGCCACGACCAGCGTCCCATCAACCGCATACGCAGCGGCTACCGACGTGGGTTGCTCCGTCGTCCGGAGGGTGTCAAATCGCCATGCACCCGCGAGTCGGCGAAGCAGCACCAATCCTTTCGCCTCCGTGGTTGCGAGAGGAAACAGGAAAGACAGTTGGCCATCGCGTTGCACAAGCGCCGACGTCGACTCGTCATCCAGGTGAGCGCCGCGCGCCGCGATCAGGCGCTCGGAACGCGACCAACGCCCCCGCTGAAAGCGTGCGTACCATAGAGATGCTGTATCCGAAACCGGGGCCAGCCCGTCTTTGGCCTCTTCAGTCGTGACGTAAATGACGTGGAAGGATCCTTCCTGTGCTGCAGCGATTCGCGGAAAGAAGGCGCGTCTGACACCCGGGGGATTGGGAACAATGGATACAACGCCCGTCGTGTCGATCGTGAAACCCATGATCGAGTCGCGCATCAGGTCTTCGGCGCGGGTCAGGGCACCCGCCGGGAAGACATATGCGAGACTGCCAACGGCCATAACCACACCGTTCGATTGAGCCACGGACTTCACGTCCGTCGAAACAACCCGGCTATCCGGCAGCTCGATGCGTCTGGAGGGCTCCGCCTCCACTTTACAGCCGCTGACCTCCTGCGACGCGGCACACACCATCGGCCACGCCAACAGTGCCGTTGCGACAATGATGTTCCGTGCTGGGTTCATTGCATCAGCTCCTCAGGGACTTGCCCTGTCACTCGGGATGAAGGTTGTGTCGTCAGGATGATCGAGCCATTCCCCCGCGGGACGACGGATTTCCGCGGGAGGCGAAGCACCAGTCGTGGTGCGCGTTCACACACGAACAGCACCTGACACCAGTCGATCACATCCCGCTCGGCGGCTCTTCGTGGTGCGAGCCCGGTGTACCGCCGGATTGTGTTGTGGAGGTGAGCCGACGAGGCGAACTGCAGTTCGTGCGCGACCTGCTCGAGGCTCCGGCTGGATCGACGAAGCACCTCGACCGCCACGAGCACGCGACATTTCGACGTGAGCGACCGGACCCCCTTTGCGCCCGCCTTGCGCGCCCAGGTGGAGAGTGTGCGCCGGCTGACCCGCAGTCGTCGCGCGAATTCCACGGCCGTTGGCGGATCGACCACGTGTTCGAGACAGAGGACCAGCAGCGGCCGGTGACGTTCCGGGACGACACGCTGAACGGCCATCGCGACGGCGTCGATCGCACTCGTCAGGCACCCGCGCTCGAGCAGCCGGCGCAAGCGGATGACGGTATCATCGACATCACGGACGATGACACCACTCGCGCCGGCGCGGGCAAGCGAGACCAGGGCGTGCAGGCATTCCGCGCTCCTGTCGGCGTAGATGCTGACCGGCGCACTCTGCCGGCTGGCGCGAATGGCCGACACCGTGGCGGCCAGCGAACTGCCGTCGCGGTCCCGCCAGGGAACGATGACCAGCTCGATGCCAGGGCGCCGACTGGCCTCGAGCAGTGAGGCGTGCGACTCGAAGGTGCAGAGGGTTGCACCGAATGCGGC
>CBIHMX010000386.1:0-3505 GCA_966211115.1 uncultured Gemmatimonadaceae bacterium
ACAGCGCCAGCGCATTGCGATTGCGCGCGCCCTGCTCATCGACCCGCCGATCCTCATCCTCGATGAGGCCACCTCGGCGCTCGATACCGAGTCGGAACGGCTGGTGCAGGAGGCGATCGACCGGCTGCTCCGCGGACGCACGGTGTTTGTGATCGCTCACCGCCTGTCGACGATCGCCCACGCCACGCAGATCCTGGTGCTCGACCAGGGCCGGCTCGTGGAGCGGGGGACGCACGACGACCTGATCGAGCGACGGGGCACGTACCACCGCCTGCACGCCCTCCAGTTCCCGCGTGGTGGAGAGGCGGCGTGACGTCGCCGTCCGGCGGCGCGGTCAACGTTACGGTGGTGATCGCGGCGCATAACGAGGGCGAACAGATCGCGGACTGCGTGCGGAGCGTCCGCTGGGCCGATGAGATCCTCGTGGTCGAGAACGACTCTGTCGACGACACCATCGAACTGGCGCGGTCAGCGGGGGCGACGGTGTTCAGCCATCCGTTCCGGACGATCGGCGCGCAACGAAACGCGGCGATCGATCGCGCCAGGCATCCATGGATCTTCGTCCTCGACGCCGACGAGAGAGCCACGCCGGCGTTAGGGGCGGAGGTCGCGCGCCATATCCAGGACGGCGGCGAGGCCTGGCGCGTGAAGCGCCGGAACTGGTTCCTCGGCCGCGAGATCAGGCACAGCGGGTGGGATCGCGACCGGCCGGTGCGGCTGTTCCGGTCGTCGCTTCGTTATGATGAACGCCCCGTACACGAACATGTGATCACGACCTCCGACCCCGGCACACTCGCGGAGCCCCTCCTGCATCAGCCGTACAAGAACCTTGGCGAGTTTTTCGAGAAGCTTCCCCGCTACAGCCGTGACTGGGCCGAGCAGAATCACGCCCGAGGCAGGAACGTGTCGGTGTTCACGCTGCTGGTCCGGCCGCAGGCACGCTTTCTCTCGACGCTCCTGCTGCGTGGCGGCTGGCGCGACGGTTGGCAGGGGGTGCTGATCTCGGCGCTGGCCGCGGTGAGCGTGGCCTCGAAATACGCGCACCTCTGGGCGCTGAATCACCGGAGAGAGTCGGCACGCGAGGGGGACGGGTGGCCCACGTAAAGCCGAGGCCTGTCCACTGGATCCAGTATGTGATTGGCCGGTCGGTGCTGGCGTTGTTAGGCCTGATGCCCTATCACGCGGCGCGTGCGTTCGGCCGCGTACTCGGGCGGCTCGCGCATTCGCCGTTCGGCGTTCGGCGCACGGTTGTGAGGAGACAGATCGCGGCCGCCTTTCCGGATGCCGGTCCCCGGGAAGTTGATCGGCTCGTTCGCGAGGCGTACGCGCACTTCGGCGAGGTCATCATCGAGACGGCGCTGCTGCCGAAACTCGGCAAGCAGCGGATCCTCGACCTGTTCGAAGGCGCGGAGGGTTTTGAACCGATTGTCGAAGCGCACAAGGCCGGGAAGGGGATCATCCTGATCACCGGTCATTTCGGCAACTGGGAGCTCGCGGGTGCCTACGTTGCGGCGCGCGGCATTCCCATCGAGGTGATCGTCAGGCGGATGAACAACCCGCTGTTCGACGACTACGTCACGAAAACGCGCGAAGGTGCCGGGATGATCGTGGTCTACGATCACGACGCGGTCCGTCGCACTCCGCGCGCGTTCAAGGCGGGGCATGCAGTGGCGTTTGTTGCTGATCAGGGCGTACTCGGCCTGGCGTCGACGTTTGTCCCGTTCTTCGGGCGCCCGGCCAAGACGCCGCGGGGTCCGGCGGTGTTCGCGATGAAGTATCGCCTGCCGACGTTTTTTGTTGCCGCCGTGCAATTACCGGATGGCCGCTACCGCTGCGTTGCGACGCCGGTAGAAATCCCCGAGACCGGCGATCGCGAAGGTGACGTTGACGCGGTCGTCGCGCGTTACACGAGCGTGCTGGAATCGTGGGTGCGGAAGTATCCGGAGCAGTATTTCTGGCATCATCGCCGCTGGAAGCGTCAGCCGCCCGATACCCCTGAAGACTTGCGCGATCCGGTGCTGGCCGCGTCCAGTCGCGATTCCTGATGACGGGGGGAAGTGACCTGCGATGAACGGCGCGGCGGCTACTTCTCCGGTCCGAACATGTATGGGAGCGTGATCAGCAACGGAGGGAACTCTGGCCGCGGATGCCACTCGAGGATGTCCGTGATCACCTCCGGTCGCTCGTCATCCGGTTGCCATCGTTCTACCAGTCGCGAATCAGGATCGAGAATCCAGTACTGCGGGATTCCTGCTTTCTGGTACACCACTCTCTTTTTTCCGCGATCATTCCGGGCTGTTGCCGGTGAGATTCCTTCGACGACCAGGAGCAGATTCCTGACGTCCGTCCATGATCGCGGCTCGCCGGTACCCTCGTCAGGCACCACGAACAGGTCGGGCTGAACGATCGTGCGCGGCGAGAGCTCGATGTCGGCAGGCGAGAGCATCGTCCATCCCAATCGGTGGTGTCGTACGTAGTCATCCACCAGGCGAACGAGCCTCAGGAGCATCGCCTGATGCTGCCAGGCTGGCGCCGGGCTCATGACCAACGTGCCGTCCAGCACCTCGTAACGATTCCCGTCTTCGGGAAGGTTGCGGAGCATCTCGGGCGTCCATTCAGTCTGCGGTGCTGGCATGACCTTAGCGTAGGCTCGGCTGGCGGAAGGGAGCAAGCGAACATACGCCGAGGATGGGACGGAAAGTCACGAACGACATCATCCCTGGCGTGCGGGCCCTATCAATTCAACGCAGCTGCGCTCCCTTCATGCTGATCCAACCGACATGTTCATGGATATGGAGCCTGCAGCCTGTGCCTTTCTCGAATCGCCCGACCTGTGAATCTCGACGACCTCCGTCGGCAGGAATTTCCGTGGACGACTTCCGGTGACGTCGCGTACCTCAACCACGCAGGCACGGGGCCACTCCCCGCGCGCACGCGACAGAAGCTGCGGGAGTGGGATGAGATCCGCTCGACGCCCTGGAAGAACACCGCCGCCGACCAGTTCGGCGTGCTCACGCGCTGCCGGGAACTCTGCGCGCGCATGATCGGCGCGTCGGCTGACGAGATCGCGATGATGGTCAACACTACCTACGGCATCAACGTCGCCGCGTCGTCGATTCCCATCAAAGCCGGTGACGTCATCGTCACGCCGGATCGCGAGTTCCCGGCCAACGTGTACCCCTGGATGGCCCTGGCCGAGCGGCGTGGCGCGACCTACCGTCGCGTGCCCTGCATCGACGGTCTCGCCGATGAAGACGCGCTGATTCGTGCGCTCGACGAACCCGGCGTGAGCGTCCTCTCGGTGTCATGGGTGTCCTTCGAGACGGGCCTCAAGCTGGATCTGGCACGGTTAGGCGCCGAGTGCAGGAAACGCGGCATCTGGTTCGTCGTGGACGCCATTCAGGGGGTGGGTGCGGCGCCGATCAACGTCAGCGAGTGCCACATCGACTTCTTCGCTTGCGGTGGCCAGAAGTGGCTCCTGTCCACCTGGGGCACCGGCTTCCTC
>CBIHMX010000387.1:0-3501 GCA_966211115.1 uncultured Gemmatimonadaceae bacterium
GAAGTAGTTCTCCGGAATGTTGAAGTAGATCACGGTCGCCGCTGCCTGGAGAAGCCAGAGCGTCGTCCAGGCAAAGCCGAATCGTGGCGAACGACGCCACATAACGACCATGCCGCCAATGCCGGCAACGATCGGCATCCATCCCAGCGCACCGAACGCAGAAGCGTGGTGGGCGAAGTTCGCGAAGAACACCCTTACCAGATCCGCGACCTGATTCGTCCAGAACGGCGAATTCCGGGGCCACAGGCGGAGCTGAAAGTTTCCTCCGGTCTGCGCAAGCGACACGTAGTCCCAGAAGCGCGACCACGAGTCCGGTTGGAACATGTTGAGCGGCGAAGACGTGTGCGCACTGATCGGCATCACGATCAGGTGAAACGACAGGCCGGCAGCCATGCCGCCGACGGCGGCGGCCCACGATCGAGCGCCCAGAAGCGTCCGCGGGTGCCTGACGAGAATCCACACCACCGCGCCGGGCATCAGAAGCGCGTTCGTTCGATGAACGCTGAAGTCCAGGCCGAACAGGAAGGTGAGCAGGAGCAGCCAGCGCCACGCGCCAGGATCCTCCGCGACCTGCCACCAGCGAACCAGGGTGAGCAGGATCAGCGCGGTGAACACGACGGTCAACACGTACGGAGTGAACCTGATCGCGTGGTCCCACAACGTGACACTGAAGGCGAGCGTCAACGCGCCGATCCCTGCGCCGATAGCGACGGTGCCATCGTTTCCCGCTCTGGATCGCGCCAAAACAGTGTTGATCCGCACGGCGATGACGACCAGCAACGCAGCGGCAATCGCGGCAAGGATGCCAGCGAGGTAGTTGAGCGTCTGCGCGACGGGGAAGGGACTTGGAAGTCGCGTCACGATCCAGCCGAGAATGGTGAGCAGCACCGATCCTGGCGGTGACGTGAGGCCGAGTGTCGCGGCGGCGGTGGTGTAGCTGCCGGAATCCCACCATGCGATCGTCGGGTAGGCGGTGCGCCAGAAAACGGTCACCGCCATTGCCGTTACCGTCACGATCACGACGGCCCGGGTGCGCGTGCCCGACTTCACCATCGCGACTTCAGCGAAGGAACAGGAACGTCAGGCTCGTTCCTACCAGCGCGCCCAGTCCGATGCCGACACTCATCCAGGTCGCCGCGACACGAAACCGCTCGCTCCACGCCTTCTTCCCACTCTGCCAGACCTCCGAGAGCGGGAACGTTTTCGTGTATCCCCAGCCATCGGTGAGCTTCACCTTCTGCCTCGCGCTGTCGTACGAAACGATCGTGCAGTTCCATGGTCCCCACCACGGCCAGTTCACCATCACCTTTTCACCGGGCAGGAGTGCGCATGGGCGCAACTGGTCGAGCGCCACGGTATGCTCGCTTCCGCGGAGGTAACGAACTCTGATGTCGCTCTGATCCCCTGAGATCACCTCGGCAACGTAGAACTTGCCGTCGGCGGATCGAGCAAATACCAGCGATCCAATGGCTGGTGGAGTCGTCACGAGTTCCACGCGCTCGCGAAGTGCGCGTTCGACGGCGACGCGGCTCAGCCCCACAGCCTCGCCCGCGCCGATGACGGCTTCGAACTCGGCCTGCATGGTATCGGCGGTCCGCGCGCCACGCTCGATCTCTTCGGCGCGTATCAGGACGTCGCGGAGTTCCTCGTCACTCAGTCGCATGTATCGTCCGGGAAAGGGGCGCCGATGCTGCTTGTCATCATGACGTCAGTGGCAGGTGCCTGAGCAGCACTTCGGCGAGGCGCACGCCAGCCTGCTGCAGTCGGCGAATGACGACGGGACCAAACGTGTTCTGGTACGCGTCACCGAGTACTCTTCGGCCAGGCATGGAAGCGCAGGTCCGGGCACCACCGATCACCTGCCACTCGCAATACTGGAACTGTTGCGATGTCACAATGTCGTACGATTCCTGCGCCCAGTCCGTCGGCGTACCGCGAACCCAGTTCGCGCGCTGTTCAGGCGAAATGTCCGCGGCAAGCCGGTCGGCGAACTCGTGCCACTCGCTGGAATCGAACAACTTGCCGGTGATCCCGGCGTCCCACGTGGCGTGCAGGTTCGACGCCGGGTAAAAGCCACCACCGATCGGCCTGATGCCATTTCCACCGCGATCGTCGGCGTAGCTGACATGGAGCGGCTGATGCAGGTCGGCTACCCAGTGGCTGAGGAAAAACAGCGCTTCGGTCCTCGCCAGTTCACTTGACGCTCTCGACAGGGAGTCGCCGTGAACCTCAACGGCGCTGATGACGCACGGCACCTGGCAAGGCGGCGTCGTCAGGCGCGTGGTCGTGCGGGGGACGTTGGCGTAGTGCCAGGTTTCGAAGCCAGTGAGTCGCCGCCAGAGTGGCGAGCCATTGGCCTTTGACCGAACCGCGTCGGCCCATGCACAGGCGTCGAAGTAGTTGGCGATCGGTTGGCCGTCGGGATCGCGGTACGCGCTCGTCAGGCGGTCGATCTCGGCACGTCGCGGACCGTCGAGTAGCTGCCAGGCGATCCGGCACACGATCCGGTGACCGTCGCGACTCCACGCGTGCGCCTCCCGGGGCGCAGCCAGCGTCGCAAGGACAATGATCAGGATACCGATGATATTGCGGCGTTTCATGCGGTCAGACGTTCCTCTGGTCCCTTCGCTACTCCACAACGGTGGAACCTGACGAAGAGTTTGCCGGAACGGGAGCCTTGGGGCCCGTTGCGCGTCGGGGTGTGCCGGGCGATCGTGCGTCAATAGAGACAACCCCGGGAGGTCACGTGTCGCGTTCGTCGTTCATCTTGGCGCTATTCGCGTCGCTGGCCATCCCCGCGACTGTTCGCGCCCAGGAAGGCACTACCATCTCCCTGACGGTCAGTCCGAGTTTCGTGAACTTCAGCGGCTGGGGTGGAAGTTTTGGCGCGGCGGTCATGCAGCTGAACATCCGTCGTGACTTCACGCGATCCACCGGCGGTGAGCTCACGGCGTTCACGTTGACGCCGATGGGTGGTGCAACGTCCATTCCGGGGTGCATCGCGAATGCCGTGTGTGAAACCCGGTCCACGCCGAACATGCTGTTCGGGATCATGCCATCGATCTACAACTGGGTGGGTGGCAGCGACCTCCGTGTGTCGGGCGGCGTGGGGTTTGCCGGCGCGACCGGTGGGGAAGGGCTGGAGAACCGAAGCAGCGTGGCCGGCTTGTTAGGCATCGACTGGGTGCCGCGAAGCCGGAATCGACTCGTTCCGACGCTGTCGATGCGTGTCGTTCAACTGAGTTCGCCCATCGCGGGCGCGCGGCAATTGCTGCTGCCCGGGGTCGGGGTGGCGTTCTGACGCCTGCGGCTGGCCGATAGCTGAAGGCGGAGAAGCAGGAATGCCTGGACGCGGATCTCGCGAAAACGCGACGGATTTGGACGTCAACGATTCGGTATTCCTTCTACGACAACAGTCCCCGACTGGCGTTGGACATCTCAGATTCCACCCACACGTTCTCCCGAAGATCCTTGATTATTACAGCGCGCACGAGTGGGAGG
>CBIHMX010000388.1:0-3493 GCA_966211115.1 uncultured Gemmatimonadaceae bacterium
ACGTCTCACGTCTCACGTCTCACGTCTCACGTCTCACGTCTCACGTCTCACGTCTATTTTCCCCGTCCACATCATGAGCGCCTGGTCCAGGCCCTAACGACGCGCTTCGTGCGGCGACCGGACTCGCCGCCAGGCCCGTGTCAGACGGGTAGCCGTGGGCCTGGCCCGCAACTCGAGCCAGTCAAGTACCTTCGCTGCCCACCGGAATTCCCGCGCGATCAGCACGGCGCCGATCGCGATCACGACAAGTCCGGGACCGGGAAACGCCAGCAGAAAGAGGCCGACCGGGAGGAGCATCACGCCGGCAGCGACGCGTAACACCCGCCCAAGGCCGCTGGCCGCCTCGCGGCGGTTGCGGTCGAACTGCTTCTGGAATCGCGACCCCGGTCGACCACGCTTGAGCTGCGCCCATTCCGCCTTCAATGTCTTGAACATGACTTGTTTACACCACGCCCCGACGGACGGCTCTCGCAAGGCCATCCGGCCCGAGCCGGGTTTGCGTCCGACCCGATCTCACTGGAAGCGGGGCGGTGCGGGCGACAGCTTCCATCCATGATCACCATCGACCCCATCGCCCGCGCCCTCGTGGCCGCGGACTCCGAGGCCGCCGACAAGCTCGGCGCGCCTAACTACGATGAATTCCAGAGCGACCGGGAAGTCTGGGAGCTGCTTCGCGAAAAGCCGTTCTCCGTGCTGCGCGTGACCATGCCGCATTGCGACGTGCGCACCCCCGAGGACATCGGCGACGAAGGCTCCAAGGCCACGCTCGCCCGGGCGGTCGCCAACATGGCACGCCTGATGTCCGACCCGATGGTCAGGAAGGCCATGCATATCCTCTGGGTCTATGAGATCACGCGCCCGGGACACGAAGGCGATCCGCAGATCGGACTCGGCGGGCTCGCTCGCACCAGCGAAATCAGGACGGCGGCAAACCCCCAGGGCTCCGTGATCCGGAACGAAGGCATTCGCGAGGTGAAGGCACAGGGCCGCGCCGTGCTGACGCAGGTCACGCACACCGACATGGGGACGGTCAACCTCGCGGTCGACGACGCCAGCGGCGAGTTCCTCGGCGCGTTAGGCGCGTACGCGCGCTCGAAGGCGCCGACGTTCGAGACGAAAGACGAGCAGGGAAACCGGCACCGCGTCTGGATCGTGGACCAGGAGCAGGACGTGGAACGCTTTCGCGCCATCGTGGCGCGCGAACCGCACGCCTACGTCGCCGACGGCAACCATCGCAGCGCCGCCGCCGCCATCCTCGGCTACGACCATTACCTCGCCGTCGTCTTTCCGGCGAGCACGATGACCATCGCGCCCTACAACAGGCTGGTCGACGTCGCCCGTGACCAGCGCGCGGTCCTCGTCAGCGGCGTGCCGAAGGCCTTCCAGGTCGAGCGCCATCCGGGTCCGGGCGCGTTGCAGCCGCTCGCCACGCACGACATCGGACTGTACGATGGATCGAACTGGTGGCACCTCCACCCGAAGCCCGGCACCTTCGACCCCTCCGATGCCGCCCAGGACATCGATGCCGACATCGTCCAGCGGAAACTGATCGAAGGCGTGCTCGGAGTGAACGACGCCAGGGACGAACGCATTACCTACGTCGGCGCCAACCGGGACGGGGCATGGCTCCAGTCCCAGGTGGACCAGGGACTCCACGGCTGCGCCATCACCCTCCCGCCGGTAACGATGGAGCAGTTCATCCGCGTCTGCCTGCAGAACAGGCTCATGCCACCAAAGTCCACGTGGTTCGTGCCGAAAATCCGCAGCGGACTCGTCATGGCCATGGTGTAGGTCAGCGCTCAGCCTGCGTTTTCGACGGGGCAAGCCCGGGGCGCCGCGATCGATTCGTTCGTCTCCGCCCGGGTTACGCTGAGGTATTGCACCTTCGGCGGCATCGTGGGCGCAAGCGTGATTGCGACGCGGACTCGGCCTCGATCGCACTGCATCATCCACTGGCCGCGAAGCGCGTTCTCCACGACAAACGGCCCTTCGTTGCGGCACGGACCGACGTCTTCCGTCACGGCCGCGATCGCGCGCTGGCGCCGCTCTCTTGCCTCATCGCGATAGAGGTTCATGGCCGCCACGCTGTCCGCCAGTTGATCGTTCCACGACACAACGAGCCGAGACACCGCGTCGCGCGCCGACACCAGCGCGGCGGACGGCACCGGCTCGCGCGGCTGGAGCGCACCGGTACGCGCCAGCGCCTCGAAGGCCTGGTTTATCACGTTGCCCCAGCCGGTGTAGGTCAGGCTGCCTAACGCGATGATGGCGACGCCCCGGTCGGGCAGCCAGCGCATCTGCGACCCGTAACCGGGCAGGCCGCCGCTGTGGGCCACGACATGGCCGAAGTCGCAGTTCTGCGTGATGCCCAGGCCGAATCCGTAACCGCCCGAGCTGAGCGTGATCACGCTGTCGCGCCCGCTGAGCGTCACTCGCGACGGGCGCGAACGCCATAACTCCTGCATCTCGCGCACCGAAGCCCGCCGAACGGGACCCTCGTCGGGGTCATTGCGGGGCGGATACGCCGACATCAGGTACGCCACCCAGCGACCGAGGTCATCGATCGACGTGAGTATGCCACCCATCGCGCCGAAGGCACCGTCGGGAAGTGGCGGCTCGATCTTCCACTGCCCGTCTTCCAGGCGATAGCCTCGCGCCAATCGATCATCCGGCACGCGCGCCGCTTCCAGCGTCGTCGACGTCATCCCCAGGGGCTGCAGGATGTTCTGCCGCAGGTATTCGGCATAGGGCATTCGCGAAATGCGCGCGACGATGCGGCCAAGTATCGCGAACCCGTAGTTGGAATACTCGTAGGCCATCCCGGGCGCGTTCGAAAACGGAATGCCACCACGCATCATTTCCGCCATCTGGTCGTCGGTCGCGTCGAGCTGCTGGTCGCCCCACGGGTTGTCCTCCGGAAACCCCGTGGCGTGCGACAGCAGATGGCGAATCGTCAGGCGTGGGGAATCGGTCGTCGGGTAGGCGAGGCCCGCCAGTTCCGGGATGTATTCCTCCGCCGGATCGTCGAGCGAGAGTTTTCCCTCGTCACGCAGCTTGAGGATCGAGAGCGCGGTGAAGCTTTTGGTCATGGACGCGATCCGGAACACGCTGACCGAGTCTACTGGCGCCTTCGTGTCGATGTCACGAACTCCGGAAGTGCCCCGGTGGACCAACTGTCCATCGATGAGGATGCCATATGCGACTCCCGGCACGCGGTTGGTGGCCGCGAACGACCTGAACAGCGAGTCGATCTCCGGCATCGCCGCCATCAGTTTCGAGGTGCGGTCGGGATCGGCGAAGCGGGC
Organism: uncultured Gemmatimonadaceae bacterium; assembly: GCA_966211115.1. Taxonomy (GTDB): domain Bacteria; phylum Gemmatimonadota; class Gemmatimonadetes; order Gemmatimonadales; family Gemmatimonadaceae; genus JABWBJ01. Next base: position 3,306 of record CBIHMX010000388.1, read on the forward strand.
TGGCGCATAATCGCCGAGGCCACGGGCGGCATCCGACGACGAGCAGGCGCCAACGGCGACGATAGACAGGATGAGTGCGGTGCGCATGGGGGCGGATCGGCAGAACGGATTGGTGGGCCAGAGCGAACGCTGGAACCCATGCAGCCCCCCGGTCAAGCAACCCGTTCGAACTCCAGCCATCCCAACTC
>CBIHMX010000389.1:0-3487 GCA_966211115.1 uncultured Gemmatimonadaceae bacterium
GAACACGTTCGCATTGTAGTAATCGTTCTCACGCGGGACGATGTAGCGGTGCAGTCCCTGTGAAAGCAGTTCGTACGTGTACACGATCATCGGGTACTTCTTCTTGGCGTCCCAGTTCGCGGGGTAATAGAGAATCCCCTGGAGCGGACGGCCGACCGTGCTCGTGAAGTCGATCAACTCCGCCTTCCCCCACGCATAATCCTTCTGGAAGACGTTAGTCTCGCTCATCTGCTTGGCGTCGGTCAGCGCGGCACCGCCTGCGAAAACATCGGGCGAGTCCTCGAAGGACTGCCGAACGAAGGAGTACCGTTCGGCGCTATCGGCCTTCTGCAAGCCGCTTACCTGGGCGTCCTCGAGGATCACGCGATTCACGGTGCCGTCGGGCATGAGCCGCGCATAACCACTCTGCTTCGTCTCCTTTCCATACAGCGAAAGCCAGACGGGCTTTGAACGGTCCACCGCGCGCTCCGCTTCCGATGCGTCGAAGCCGACCAGGCTTACCAGGCGATGCCGCACGCCCTCGCGTGCTCCATTGGTCAGGCGCGTGCCGCCGGAGCCGTCTGCCGCGAGCGCCCAGACGTCGTATTCGGTGGAGACGAACATGGTCTTGCCGTCCTTTGACCAGGCGGGACCGCCCCACGGACCCGACACATCGCTCGGGTGATCGTCGTCGCGATCCACGAAGTCGGCCTTCTGGGCGGCACGGACGCGGGCGGTGAGGTTCGTCCTGGCGCCGCTCGCCACGTCGGCGACCCACCAGTCCCGCCCGTCGAAGAACGACGTAAGCCGGCCGGTTGGGTCAGCGCCGTAGGAATAGCGCACCTTCTCGAGCAGTTTCTTTCGCGCTCCCGTCACGACGTCTACCGAATACAGATCTTCGTCGCGGCGCCCGAACTTGTGGCCCCACGCGTACGGCGCACGGTCGGTTTCGGTCAGGAACCGGTCGCCATCGAGCACCGTGGCTGTCTCCAGCGTGTTGCTGCCCAACTGCACGACCCGGCCGTCGGTGTGCCAGGCGGCAAGTAGCGTGGCGCGCAGGTCACGCTGCTCGGACGATCGCTGCTGCGGGATCGCGCGCACGTCGTTCACATGCCAGATCTCGACGTCGCTCACCTTGTCATCGCTCTTCTTGGTCGCGTCCTTGACGGCCTTCCGGGGCTGCAACCCGACGTAGACCGTGCGACCATCTTCGGACCACGACGGCCGCCGGTGCTCCGCGACACGCATCCCCGCCGGGAATCCGGACGCCGTTGCCGGGTCCAGCACCCTCGGCACTTCTTCCGCATCGTCGGCAGTGGCCCAAACCACGACGGCGTGCGCGGTATCGCTGAATTCCTTCGTCGCGTTCGTTCGAAGCACGGCGAGGCCCTGCGACGCCGGCCGCCACACCAGTGCGCGATACACCGATGGCGACGATTCCAGGATGCGCGAGCTTCCCGTCGATCCATCAAAGAGCTGCACGCTGTTGCCGCCGTCGACCGTGATGGCAAGCGCCAGCAACGGCTTCACGTCATTCCATGATTGCTCGGCGACATTCGCGATGGAAAAGCGCGCGCCGCCAGCGAGATCGAGCACCAGGATGTCATTCACGCGTTTCTTGTCGTCTGCCCGATACCGCGTCAGGGAAACGAAGCCGCCCGCGGGCGCAAAGCTGAACGCGCTGACATCGGCAATCGCCGTCGTGTCGCCGGTGAGCAGGTTGCGCACGACGAACGCGGTCTTGATCGGCTTCTTCTCTTTCGTCAGGCGTTCGCGTTCCGCGGTCGACACGCCAACGAGATAGGCGAACCATCGCGAGTCGGCGGAGAATGCCGGCGACTGCCCGAATGGAATCGTGGTGTGTGCGTCACGGCTGCCGCCTCTCAGGTGGAGCGCGCCATCCTGGTCCCCCCGGGTTATGGTCCAGGCGAGCCATGATCCATTCGGAGACAGCCGGCTCTGACCGAGCGATTCCCATTTGGCGAGGTCCGCATTGGAGACGAGAGGCTTCTCCTGCGCGTTCGCGACACTCGCGAAGGCAATCAGGAGCGTGCAGGAGAGTCGGAAGAGGCGAAGCATGGCAGCCATCGGTGGAGGGGTCAAATCGCGTGCTCGACGTACGTTGGAAGCTATCCGCTCGTTTCCCGTTGCCTAGCAGGTGCGTCGAAACCCGAGGGCGCAGGATCGTCCCTCCAGGCAGCCCTGCAACGCCCAGCGCTGATTGTGGTGTCTCAGGAAACGTCTGCTCAGAACGCGTCGAAGCAGCAACCATTCACGATGGGTACGATGACTATGCGATTCAGGCTCGCACTCCAGGCCGGCCTCACGATCACGAGCCCTGATTCCGTCGAGGGTCAGGTCAAGCCGGTCGATCTGGAAATCACGTTCGAGCAGAACACCGCCGCCGAGCGCGCGACGGCCGATCAGCTACGAAAAACGCTGGAGAAGCATGACGTCGCCCGGTGGATCTACACGCCGAGGATTCGTATCGACGAGCGAGCTATTCCGCACAGCCATCCGATGCTCACCCTGCATACCCGGCACAATGGTGACGAGGACGGCTTGCTGGCGACGTTCCTCCACGAACAGTTCCACTGGCTCGAGGAAGGGAACGCGCTCTTCCGTTCGGCGATGGACGCCTACGCGAAGCTCTATCCCGACGCGCCGTCACAGGGACCGGAAGGTGCACGGGACCTCGAGAGCACATACCGGCACCTGCTGGTCTGCGATCTCGAATTCCAGGTGATGACCCGGTTGATCGGGACTGAGCGAGCGCGGCGCGTTCTGTCCGCGAACCGCCACTACACCTGGATCTACGATCGCGTGCTGAACGACGCGCAGGTTCGAGCAGTGGCCCGTTCCCACGGATTTCTCCTCGACGGAGACAGCGTGTCCTCGCGGGGCATCAGGAAGCGTTAGGCGAAGCCCACCGGTCGTCCGCGCACCGGTCACGCACACTCAGAGGTCGCGCCGCCAGACCTGGGCCACGAGGTCATGGCCGAAACTGTGGTGCTGGTATTCGTGATCGAGCGTGAATCCCGCCGCTTCGTAAATGCGGCGGGCCGAAATGAGCACGTCGTTCGTCCACAACATGATCGCCCGGTACCCGGCCCCGCGGGCGAACGAGACACACTCGTCGACGAGCCGCGTCCCCACGCCCAGACCGCGCGCCTTCGGGTCGACCAGCAGGCATCGCAATTGCGCCACGGTCGAATCATCGGCGTTGCGCACGACGAAAACGGTGCCAACCCGCTCGCCGTCCATCTCGGCTACCCACATGCGTTCGGCGGCCTGATCGTGTCCATTGGCGAAATCAGCGAACAGCTTCGCCACCAGCGCCTCGAAGTCCGCGTTCCAGCCGAATTGCTTCGCATACAACTCGCCGTGGGCGAAAATGGCCCAGCCGATGTCGCCCGGACGTGGGGCGCGGATGACGACACTCCGCGGTGTGGACTCGGTCGTCCGCGACAACAGCCGTTCGACACCGGTGATGGCCGAGAGCAACTGC
>CBIHMX010000390.1:0-3483 GCA_966211115.1 uncultured Gemmatimonadaceae bacterium
GCGAGGTCGGCCAGGGTCAGGGCCTGGTACGACTCGGCGGGATCGAGCCGGATCCAGCCGCGATGCGGCGGGAAGAGGTGCGCCGTCCGCATGTTGGCGGCGATGGCGTCGTCGCGGCGCCGGCGTTCATGAGCGACGAGATCCCGCTGGTTGGGTCCCGCCGGCGCTACCTGGAGCACTTCGCGGCGGGCCGTGACTTCGATGCCGATGGCGTCGATGCCATCCTGCTGCATGCAGGTGGCGATACTGAGCGTCCGGTCGCTGGATTCCGCCACCTGGATGAGGTGGAGGCAGAATCGGGTCAGGTCCCGCGCCGTCGCGTGATGGTGTACCGTGAGCTCGACGACGCGCGCACGACGGAGCCGTCTGGTGAGCTCCTGCCTGACGAACGGGTTTTCGCCCAGCGGCTGTTCATGCATCAGCAGCGTGTCCGGCGACACCGACAGGCGCGTTTCGTCAGCGCCGTCGATCGTCGAGAGATACGAGCGGCAGGCCTTGACCGCGTCGACACAGACCTGGCTGGTGATCGGGTACGCGTGGATCTGCCTGACGGCTTTGGCGAGCAGCAGCAGGAACGCCTCGACGGCCTCCATCCGGCCGGGCCAGATCGAGAACGGTTCGCTGGCGGATCCAGCGCGCGATCCTGCTTTCGTGAGTGTCAAAGCGTGTGTGTGCGGAGTAGCGGAGGCAACGCGGATTGCCGCACGTCCCATCACCCGTCCGCCGCGCCGAGGCAGATCAGTCGGCGACTGCTTGAATCGGTCTAACTTGCAGGGAAAGAACGATTTGGGCGTCTGGGTGGTCACTCCGGCGTTGAAGTTCGCGATCGCGCGGGACTGTGCGAACAAAGTCCGGACAATGCCGAGGACTCGCCCAGGTCCAAGTCCCGTAATAGCTTGGCGCGCTTACATCCTCTCCCGGGCACCGCAATGCGCCTTCAAACGGCCGTCGTTTCGATTTTTGCAGTTCTCTCATCCCAGGCAACTGCCCAGCAGCCGGCGACGCCGCCAACCCCCATCGTTGTCAGGGCGGCCAGGATGCTGGACGTTGCCAGCGGCCGGGTGCTTCGCGACGCCCGGGTCGTCGTGACCGGTGAGCTGATCACGGCCGTCAATCCCGCGACGCCGCCGGCGGGGGCGCGGGTAATCGATCTCGGGGATGTGACGCTCATGCCGGGATTCATCGACCTGCATACGCACCTTGGCGGCGAAATCGGCGCCAACAGCTTCATCGAGCCGGTGCTCGAGACGAATGTCGACGCGGCCTTCAAGGCGACCCGTCACGCACGGACGACGGTGATGGCCGGTTTCACGACAGTCCGGGACTTCGGCGGCGACGTCACGGTGGCGCTGGCCCGCGCCGTGGAGCGGCACGACGTCACCGGCCCGCGCGTGATCCCATCCCGCAATGCGTTAGGCATCACCGGTGGACACTGCGACGTGACCGGGTTCGCGCCCGGTGTGCTCGAGCTGTCGGCCAAGGATGGCGTGGCCGATGGTCCGTGGGAGGTGGTCGAGGCGGTGCGGTACCAGATCAAGCACGGCGCGCAGGTGATCAAGACCTGTGCGACCGCCGGCGTGTTGTCGCTCGAAGGCCCGGTGGGTGCGCAGCAGTACACCTACGAGGAGCTCAAGGCAATGGTGGACGAAGCGGCGCGCCATGGGATCAAGGTGGCCGCCCACGCACATGGCGTCGAAGGGATCAAGGCAGCGATACGCGCCGGTGTCGCCTCGATCGAGCACGGCTCCGTGCTGGACGATGAAGCGATCGCCCTCATGAAGCAGCACGGCACGTACCTCGTGCCCACGGCGTACCTGCGCGACCGCATCAACCTCGCGGTCCTGCCGCCGCTGGTACGGCGCAAGGGGGAGACGGTGCTCCCGCTCGCGGAGGCCAGCAATCGCAAGGCAATCGCCGCCGGGGTGAAGATCGCTTTCGGCACCGACGCCGGCGTGTACCCGCACGGTGAAAACGCAAAGGAGTTCGCGGTCTACGTGAAACTGGGCATGTCGCCGCTGGCGGCGCTGCAGAGCGCGACGTCGGTGGCGGCTGAGGTGTTAGGCAGGGACGACCGCGGCATCATCGCCCCGGGTCGGCTGGCCGACCTCGTCGCCGTCCCCGGTGATCCGCTTCAGGACATTACCGCGACCGAGCGGGTGCAATGGGTGATGCAGGGCGGCCGGGTGATCAGGGAACTCCGCGCCGGCACCACCATACCTGATTGACGATTGACGATTGACGATCGACGATTTGGGATTGATCTGTGCAAATCGTCAATCGTCAATCGTCAATCGTCGATCGTCAATCGTCACCGTATTCGACGCACCGTGACGCGAATGATGCGGTCCAGGCGCGGGTACGTCTGGTCCATGAACGCATTGCCACCCTCGAGCAGCGGGCCCTGCTTGCCCTGTCTCATCCCGCCGCCCGACTGCTCACCGTAGCCGGCGAACAACGCGTTCACCACGTCCATTCCCTCGATCACGGTGCCTAACACCGTGAACGCTTCGGGATCGCTGCGCGCGTTGTCGGTCTTGTTGATGTAGATCTGCGTGGTCCGCGAATCGGGCCGCGCCGGGAACGCGAGGGCAAATGTGCCCGGCCGGTTGGTCGAGCGCGGCGGATCGTCAGTCAACTCGGCCTTCGACCACACGGCGTTGACAGCCGGATTGCCATGAATCCCGAAGTGCACGATGTCATCCCGCACACGGTGGAAACGCGTGTCGTCGTAGTAGCCGAGCCGTGCCAGGTTGTAGACGCGGTCCGCGCCGATCGGTCCCCAGTCCCGGTGCAACTCCAGGGTGAAGATGCCCTTCGTCGTCTCGAAACGCAGGTACGTCACGGCCGGTGCCGGCACGCTCCACTCCCGGTTCGACGGATTCAGCAGGGGCGAATCCTGGTCGAGCGGTGTGCCTCCCTGCGCGAGAACGAGGGCTGAGGCGACGACGACAGCAAGGAGTCGCATCGAATGATGGGTGGAGGAAGGCGGCGAAGAATCGGCGTGAAGGCCATTCGCAGCACGAGTGACCGCGGCACACTGAAACCAACTCGGATTTCCAGGTATCGAAACCCCATTACGGCAGTGTCGTAGAGATTTTCGTGCCGACTTCGAGCCTGTCCATGTTCCGTTTCCGCCAGCGTTTCGCCGTCGCCGCAGCCTTTGTGCTGCCACTGACGGCCACCGCGCAGCAGCGCAGCCTCGACCTCACGGTCGGTGGCACGGGCATCTCCATCGGCGATTCACGCCGCGTCAACGGACTCCGCATCAACTTCCGTGACAGCCGGCTCGACTACGTCAACGGCATCAACGCGACGATCTGGACGCCATACCGACGCGGACATGGCGACATCACCGGTCTCTCGTTAGGGCTCCCGGCCACGGGCGGTGACGACATCACGGGCCTGCTGGTTGCGGGTTTCGGCGCCGAAATCCGGAACGACTTCAACGGCATCGGCGTTAGTGGACTGGGCTTCGGCATGGGC
>CBIHMX010000391.1:0-3480 GCA_966211115.1 uncultured Gemmatimonadaceae bacterium
CGAAGACGCCGCGTCGGCACTGGCGCGGGTCGCCCGGTACGCCGAATGGCGCGCCACACCGGTGGAACCGTCCGCCCGGTTCACCGACATTCGCCGCGATGAGGCGACCGCGATCGTGGCTGCGGCGTTAGGCAGGCAGGAAGGGTGGCTCGGCAGTGGCGATGTCTGGAACCTGCTCGAGTGCTACGGCATCCCGGTCCTTCGACAGCAGGTCGTCGAGGATGTCGCCGAGGTGGCAACGGCGGCTGCCGGCCTGGGTGGACCGGTCGCGCTCAAGGCCATCGCGCCGGGACTGGTGCACAAGACCGAGGTCGGCGCCGTACGCCTTGACCTGACGGCGACTGACGCTGCCGCCGCCGCACGTGAGATGACGGCCCGTCTCGAGGGCGCGGGTCTCTCGCCATCCGGCTTCGTCGTCCAGCAGATGGCGTCACCGGGCGTCGAAATGATCGTCGGCGTCGTTCATGATCCCCAGTTCGGACCAGTCGTTGCGTGCGGAGCCGGCGGCGTGCTGGTGGAATTGCTCAAGGACGTTTCGGTGCGACTGGCTCCGCTGTCGCGGCGTGACGCGGAAGAAATGGTGCAGGCGTTGAAGAGCTATCCACTGCTCACCGGATACCGAGGCTCGAGTGCTGGCGATGTCGCATCGCTCGTTGAGACCATCCTGCGAACGAGTGCCATGGTGGAAGACCTGCCGCAGATTGCCGAACTGGACCTCAACCCGATCCTCGTGCACACGAACGGCGTGACCGTCGTGGATGCGCGGGTGCGCATTCAGACCGCTTCGTAAGGAGCGTGCCGCCTCAGCAGGCGAATCCTGCCGGGCGGGGCCAATGGCGTCCGGGATTGACATTAGGTGTTGTCACACCTAATATTCTTTCATGACGGAAGTCCTGCGGAACGACTCGAAACAGCGAAAGGTGTTTACCAGCCTCGAACAGGAGGCGTTTCTCGGCATCGCGCGCGCCGCCGCCACGCTGCGGGATTCCATGGAAGATGTGCTCCGGGCATCGGACATCACCCTCACCCAATACAACGTGCTCAGGATTCTCCGTGGAGCGGAAGGAGGGCTGACGCGCAACGAAATTCGCGATCGACTGGTGAATCGGATGCCGGACGTGACCCGTCTCCTGGACAGGATGGAAGACGCCGGACTGGTCACACGTATCCGCGGCTCGGAAGACCGGCGCTGTGTCGGCACGCACCTGACGCGCGCTGGTCGTTCCCTGGTGGATTCGCTCGACGCACCGGTAGAGGCAGAGCACAAGGCGAGCCTCGGCCACATGACCCGGGTACAGCTCCGTACCCTGATCGAGCTGCTCGCGGTCGCCAGGAACGTATAGGTTTTTTTTCGCCCAATAGGTGTTGTAACACTCAAGCTTGTAACACGCACTTCACCAACGAGGACCAGGATCATGAAGCTCATCGCCAACAACCCTACCAGCCGCCAGATCGACAGCGGACTCGCGCTGCTCCGTGTCGTCACGGGCGCCACCTTTGCCGCGCACGGCGCGCAGAAGCTCTTTGTATACGGATTCGACGGTATCGCCGGCGGATTTGCCCAGATGGGCGTGTCGTTCCCCGGGATCATGGGACCGCTCGTCGGTTTCGTCGAGTTGTTCGGCGGCCTCGCCCTCATTGCCGGATTGCTGACCCGCCTCGCCGGCGTCGGCCTCACCGCGGTCATGCTCGGCGCGATGGCGTTCGTGCACCTCCCGGCCGGATTCTTCCTGCCTAACGGGTACGAGTTCGTGCTCCTGTTGGCCGCCAGTGCGACAACCCTTGCCATCGTCGGCGCGGGGCGCTACTCGCTCGACGCGCAGTTGGCTCGCCGCCGTCCCGCCCTGGCGCAGACCAACCGCGCCGAGACGCACCGGCGCGCGGCGTAAGGACCCTGCATGACGTCCGGGACCCTGCAGGGTCCCGGACGCCCAGGCGTGTAAGGAAGTCCCTGACGCGACCATCGGCATTCCCCCGCTGAACCATTCGGGACCGCTCACGCACCTTGCGTGAGGACTCCTGGTCGGAGCGCAACATGTCGATCCCGAAAATCCTGGTTGCCTACGCGTCTACGCACGGGCAAACCCAGTCCATAGCGTCTCGCATTCAACAGAGCCTCGAGCGACGCGGCATTCAGGTCACGCTCGCGAATCTCAAGGAAGGACCAGCCCCCGCGCTGGACCAGTTCGACGGCGTCGTCGTGGGCGCATCTGTGATCGCACGTGGACACCAACCCGCTGTAGCCGATTTCATCCGGGAACGACGCGATGCGCTGAATGCCATGCCAACCGCGTTCTTCTCTGTAAGCGCATCCGCCGGCAGTTCCCTCGAGAAGGGTCGCGCGGCTGCCAGGCGCGTCCGCGACACGTTCCTCGTGGAGACCGGTTTTCGCCCCGCCCTGACGGAATGCGTTGCGGGCGCCATCAAGTACACGCGCTACAACATCGTGCTGCGCTGGTACATGAAGAAGGCGTCGCGGATGAATGGAGGCTCCACTGATACCTCGCGCGACCACGAGTACACGGACTGGCACCAGGTCGAGGCGTTCGCGCACAAGTTTGCGATGCTCATCCTGAAACGTGCCCCCGCAGTGCCCGACGACGCTCCCGTCCAGACTCAGGGGTTCACGTGAGCATAGGCCTTTTCCGCCGTGTGCGGGTAACGGTAATTCGGGGCATGAACTTCCGCGCTGCAGCAAGTGAGGAATGACCGTGACGACTTCACCCGCGACATTTCGTAACCTCACGACGGATGAGATGGAGGATCTACTCCGCCGAAAACATGTCGGACGAATCGCCTTTACCGATGGCCGGCGGGTGGACCTCGTGCCGATCAGTTATGTGTATAACGATGGCGCGATCTACGGCAGGGCAGCCCCGGGGACGCGCATGAGTGCGTTAGGCGGCCAACCATGGGTCGCATTCCAGGTCGACGAGATCCGCGGGCCCTTCGATTGGGAAAGCGTCGTTGCCAAGGGCACGGTGTACGTCGTCGAACCCGGGCTGAGCCCGAACCTCGACGAGCGCTATCAGCTCGCGCTGAAAATCATACGCTCGGCAATGCCTGAAGCGCTCACCGATGGGGACCCTGCGCCGGCGCGAACAATCGTTTTCCGGATGCACATCGATGAACTGGAGGGACGGGCGGCCGGCCAACCCGCCTTTCCATGACCGGAGCGCAGCCATTGGCATCAGTACCGCGATAAGCTCAGCACGGTCTGGTTCTCTCCGCCACCACGATCCCGAAATCGAGCGGGATGAGCGGCAGGTCGCGGAGGACCGCGATGATTCGAACTGGTGCTCCCGTCGTTTTCATCAACTCGAGAGCCGCGTCCAGGACAGGGCGTGCGAAGTCGGTGCCGTCCGTAGCAACCAGGATTGGCGCGTCAGGCAGTAACCGCGGCGCCGGAGTGACGGCGCGGACGGGAAGGGCGGCAATGGTCATGGTGCATGCTCCGGGTGTTGGAACCTGCCCCACGAT
>CBIHMX010000392.1:0-3475 GCA_966211115.1 uncultured Gemmatimonadaceae bacterium
CTATACGCCCACTACGATGGCCAGCCGGTCGACTCGACCGAGTGGACGAAGTGCGGTCCGTTCGCGCCATGCGTGATGACACCCGCGGGCAAGGTCGACGCCAGCGTGAAAACGTTCGATCCCGAGGCACGCATCTACGCGCGATCGGCATCGGACGACAAGGGACCGATCATGGCGCTCCTCGCCGCGGTCGACGCATTGAAGGCCAGTGGCCAGGCTCCGACCTGGAACCTTCGTGTGGTGCTCGATGGCCCGGAGGAAGCCGGCTCGGGCAACTTCCGCCGCTTCGTGACGACCGACGGCGACAAGGTGAAGGCAGACCTCGCGGTCACGCTCGACGGACCGCGCCACCCGAGCGGCCGGCCCACGATGTACTACGGCGTGCGTGGCGGCGCCGGCGTGACCGTCACCGTCTTCACGTCGCGCAACGACCTGCACAGCGGCAACTACGGCAACTGGGCGCCCGACCCGTCCATCCAACTGGGCAAGTTGTTAGGCAGCATGAAGGATGCATCGGGCAAAGTGGTCATCGAGGGCTTCTACGACGACGTCACGCCGCTCACGCCAACGGAGCTGCGAGCGCTGGCCGACGCGCCGAATGTCGAGGCGGGGCTGTTGAAGGAGTTCGGCGTGGCCCGTCCCGAGCGACCGGACACCCGACTCGAACAGAAATTGAACGAGCCGACGCTCAACGTCCTGCAGATGGAAGCCGGCGGCGGCTTCAGCGTGCCCGGACGAACGGCGATTCCAGCCTTCGCCACGGCTCGCATCGCCATGCGTCTCGTGCACGGACTCGACCCGGCCAAAATGAACGAGCGCGTGATCGCCCATATCCGAAAGCAAGGCTACTTCGTCGTGCTCAATCGCGACCCGACCGACGAGGAACGGCTGGCGCACCCGCTGCTGGCGCAGGTGAACGCGAGAGGCGGAAGCCGGGCCACGCGCGTATCGATGGATGAACCGCTGGCGCAGGCCGTGGCGGCGGCGCTCACCCGGGGCACCGCGACGCCCGTCCAGCTCCCCACGTTAGGCGGCAGCATGCCGTTCGGCCAGTTCAGCGAGGGACTGAAGCTGCCCACGGTCGGCATCTCCCTCGTGAACCACGACAACAACCAGCACGGATTCGACGAGAACCTGCGCCTGCGAAACCTGTTCGAGAGCATCGACTTGCTGGCGTCCGTCATCACGATGCCACGTCCCTCACGCGTGCAGGATCTGCCGTGACCAGCGAAACGACCGAGCAGGCGGCCGGCGAGCCGGCGGAAACACCGCGCGGCCCGGAGATTATTCCGGTGCCGAGGACCGTCGAGGAGACGGGCATCCGCCGGCGCCTGCTCGAGGACCTCACGCTCAAGACACTGCACCTGAGCGGCGAACTGTCGTTGCGCGAGTTGTCGGAACGCCTCCACATCAGCCTGAAGATTGTCGACGAGATCTTCGGCCGGCTGCGGAAAGAAGGACTCTGCCAGGTCACCGGTATGGCGGGCGGCGTCCACCGGATCGTGACGACGTCCGAGGGCCGGGAGCGCGCCATCGACATCATGTCCGGGTCGCACTATGCGGGCCCGGTACCGGTCTCTCTCCCGGATTACGTCGCGCGCGTGAAGGCACAGAGCGTGCGGAAGCTCACGGTGGACCCGAAGGCCGTGAGGAGCGCGTACGAGCACCTGGTGCTCAACGATGAAACGCTCACACAGATCGGAACGGCACTGGCATCGGGTCGCGCAATCTTTCTCTATGGACCGCCCGGCACGGGAAAGACCACGATCGCCGACAGCATGTCCCGGATGTTCGCCGACTCGACGATCTGGGTGCCGTACGCGGTCGAAGCCGACGGTCAGATCATCGAAGTGTTCGATCCCGGCGTGCATCATGCCGTCGAGCAGCCGGACCCCCACTTTCACGACGCTCGCTGGGTCCGGTGCAAGCGCCCGCGCATGATGGTGGGCGGCGAGCTCACGATCGACATGCTCGACCTGCAGCAGAATCCGACGTCCAAGTACTACACGGCGCCGGTGCAGATGAAGGCGAGCAATGGCCTGCTGATCATCGACGACTTCGGCCGCCAGCGGGTCCGGCCTGACGAGCTGCTCAACCGCTGGGTGGTGCCGCTCGACCGCGGCATCGACTTCCTGACGATGGCGGGGGGCCGGAAGCTCGAGATTCCGTTCGACGTGCTGGTCGTCTTCGCGACCAACCTCGACCCCGCGACGCTGGTCGATGAAGCCTTCCTGCGCCGGATCCAGACGAAGATCCGTCTCGAGTCCATCACGCGGGACGATTTCCACGAGATCAGCCGTCGGGTCTGCGCCGGTCTCGAGCTCGAGTACCAGGAACCGGCGATCAACCGGTTGCTGGACACGATCACCAACGAGATGGGACAGGAGCTGCGCGCCTGCTACCCGCGCGACATCATCCAGCAGGTGTGCTGGACGGCGCGCTACGAGCAGCGGAAGCCGGCGCTCGACGACTCGTCGCTGGACCTGGCCTGCCGTTCGTACTTCGTTTCCCGTTAGGTGGAGGTCTTGCTCCGGGCTCCCGCTGCGACGAGCACGACCCCAGCGGCGACCACGATCCCGGCAACCCAGGGTGGAACCGCCTGCCGGTCTTCGGTCGTCACTTCCACCGGCCCGACGTCGACGATCGTCTCCTTCGTCGAGAAGCCGCCGCGGAAAAACAGGAAAGCGCCGGCGATGATCAACACAATGCCCACCAGGACGGATGCGCGCATCGTTTCTCCTCAGCTTGCGAGTTCAGTGAGTGCCTTGACCAGGACGTCGAGCTCGGCGGTCGTGGTGTACAGGTGCGGCGTGACCCGGACGCCTCGCACACCAGCTTCGGGGCGGTTGGTCGCGACGGTGAAGATACGGTAACGCTCCAGAAGGCCGCGGGCGAGGTCGCCGGGCAACATGCCGTCGATCCCGACATTCGCGATGGCGCACGAGCGCGCCGGTTCAGCCGGGGTGTTCAGCACGATCCTCGGCTTCCCGCGAACCTTCGACGTCCAGTACTGCTGGAGCCATCGGAGACGAGCCGCCTTGCGCGTGATGCCAATCGACTCGTGGAACGCGATCGCGTGTTCGATACCGAGGTCGGTGTGGCACGGATGCGTGCCGGTGTGATTGAGCTTCATGATGGAATCGGCGGGAACCGATTCATCGCCATAGATCGGCCAGAGCTTTTCGACCTTGTCGCGCTTCACGTAGAGAATCCCCGCGCCTAACGGGGCGCCGAGCCACTTGTGGAGGCTGGCGCCATAGTAGTCGGCGCCGAGTTCGGGGATACGGAAGTCGAGATGGGCGAAAGCGTGGGCTCCATCGACCAGCACGTCCACGCCGCGCGCATGCGCCATGTCGGCCACCTTGCGCACCGGGAGGACCTGCCCGGTGATGTTCACGACGTGGCACACCATGAGCAGGCGGGTCTTCGGTGTGATGGCGTTCGCGTACACCTGGACGACGAGATCGTCCAGGTG
>CBIHMX010000393.1:0-3466 GCA_966211115.1 uncultured Gemmatimonadaceae bacterium
GTGATGACCTGTGCGTAAGGCCTGGGACGAACTGGTCCGCCGCGCCCCTGACCCTGGGCGGGGGTTTGTGCGCCCGGCGAAGGTGGCGCGCCTCCGGTTGGCTGTTGAGCCCCCGCAATCGCCGACAGGAACGTCAGAAAACAGACGATGATGAGCTTCATTGAAGAAGTGGCTCGTGGTTTTTGGACTTGCCCTTTGGACTTTGCACTCTCTGGATTCCGGGCACTCTGGACGTTGGCGTTCGTGGAACGGGTTGGTTAGTAGACGCCCCTTCCCCATTTTACGGACGTGACACCCTACGTCCGCATCCTGCTGTTCGCCAATATCGGCGTCTTCTTCCTCCAGAACACGATGGACTGGGTGACGACGTCGATGATTTTCGTCCCCCGGCTCATCATGATCCGGCCGTGGACGATTTTTACCTACATGTTCCTGCACGCCGGTTTGATGCATCTGGCGTTCAACATGTTGGCACTTTTCTTCTTCGGACCCCGGGTCGAGGAGCGGCTCGGCTCCCGGAATTTTCTGACGCTCTACCTGATCAGCGGGTTGACCGGGGCTGTGTTGTCACTGATCACCGCTCCCGGTGCAGCCGTTCTGGGCGCGTCGGGGGCCGTGTTTGGCGTCATGCTCGCGTTTGCGTATTTCTGGCCGGACCTTCCGATCCATATCTGGGGAATCATTCCCGTTCCGGCGCGCATGCTCGTGATCCTGACGACCGTCTTCTCGTTATGGAGCGGGCTCGGCGGTGTTCGCAGCAACGTGGCGCACTTCGCACACCTCGGCGGCTACCTGGGCGCCTGGTTGTACCTCAAGTGGCTGGATCGCAAACGCCTGGATTTTCGCAAGAAAGCGACGAGTGCTCCACCGGTGCGAGAGCTGAAGTTCACCAAACGGCCTGAAGTCGACCTGCAGAAGGTGCACGAGGTCAATCGCGCAGAAGTGAACCGGATCCTGGACAAGATCAGTGCCCACGGGATGTCGGCGTTGACCACGCAGGAGCGCCAGTTCCTGTCGAATTTTGCGCCCGCGGACGACCGCACCCCCCCGGTCTCATAAACGGGGTCAGACGCTGTTTTGAAGAAACGGGGTCAGACGCTGTTTTCGGCCACACGAAAATGGCGTCTGACCCCGTTTGATTCACTTCTGATGGCTTGCGGGACACTGCCTAACGCACCACCAGTCTCGATGGCATGCTGACCGTCATTCACGGGCTGGTACGTTCGGCCGGAATTGAATCCGCTGCGCGGCGATCCTCGGTTCGAGGCGCTCATTCGGCCCCAGTGACGGCCCTCAGCCGTAAAATGCGGCTGGAGCGCAGAACATCGCATCGGAATCCTCGCTCTACCGAGTCGTCGAAAGGGGGAGCGTACCTTTCCCGCCCTCCTCCCCGCTACGGAATGAGGGCAACTTGATTGACCATCATGGTCAGATTAGACTTATACTATGGTCTGACGTGGTCCATACGATGACTCGACTGAAAACGATCAATATCGCCGAGGCGAAGGCGCGCTTGCCGGAACTCGTTCAACGAGCGGCCCGTGGTGAGGAAATCATCATCGCCCGCAATGGAGAACCGCAGGCGCGTCTTGTCGCGCTTCCAGCCCACAAGCCTCGCGTGCCGGGAAAGGGAGCCGGCAAGTGGAAGATCGTTGGAGACTTCAATGAGGCCCTTCCACCAGACGTGCTGGCGGACTTCGAGGGTATCAGGAAGTAGCCATGGGCGTCATTCTTCTCGACACGGAAGCGCTGATCTGGTGGGACGGCAACGACCCGCGCCTGGGCGGACATGCCCGGGCCGCCATTCAGGAGGCGAGCGCTGTGTATGTCAGTGCAGCGTCAGCCTGGGAAATCGTGATCAAGGTCTCGCTGGGGAAACTGCGCACGTCGCGACGCCCGCTCGTGGCGGTGGAGGAAGCGGGCTTTCACGCACTACCCGTCACCTTCGAACACGCTGAGGCCGTGCGCACGCTTCCGCGACATCATCGTGACCCATTCGATCGACTCATCATCGCAGCGGCCCACGTCGAAGGATGGGCAGTACTCACGAGCGACGCTCAATTCCGTCGGTACGACGTCGAGATCATTGACGCGCGCTCCTAGGTTCTCCAGCGTCGGAGCAACAGGGTTTGGCGGTTCGAGCGATCAGGACATCAACGGCCGGGTTCCGGCGGGCGTCGACGCGATGGGAGCTGAGGTTTCCTGACGATGTCCAGCAACATCTGCCCTACCCGGTAGTTGTCGATCATCCCACCAAATGCCTCGGCGCCAGGTCCCTTCGCAAACAACGGGATCATCTGGCCGGTGTGACCCGTTGTCGTATAGGTAGCCATCAGGCGGGGTGTCCGCGCTCCGCGGGCACTCGCCCGCAACCTCGCTGACGTGATCTGCATGCGGACGAGCGCCGAGTCAGCCGAATCGGCGGCTTGTCCGGTGAGAAGTGGCATCGCCCGCTCGAGCGGTGCGACGGCGCTGTTCAACGCACTCGCCGCCGACGCGAGCACCGCGCTGTCCCGGGCGGTGTGAATCGCAAGTCCGCCCGTTTCGTGATCGGAGACCACCAGGATGAGCACGTCGGGCATTCGGCGCTGGTACTCGAGCGCCACGCCGATCGCGACATCGTAATCGCGCATTTCGTCGATGACTTCCTGGATCGGGCGGTTGCTGTGCCCGCGCCAGTCAGGTTGCGAGCCCTCGACCATCAGGAAAAAGCCCTCGCGGTCCCGCGACAGGATGTCGATGGCCTTGCGCGTCATCGCCGCCAGCGTCGGCGTCCGGTCGGGCGCGGCCGGCATCTCGTTTGCGGCGAACAACCCGACGACTTTCCGCACCGAATCACCTAACGACTGCAATCCCGCTGAATCGCTCACGACGGCATGCGTCGTCCGGAGCGCCGCCACCAGGTCCTCGCGATCTGGCCGCGTCGCGGCCGAGAAGAATCTCATCCCTCCACCGAGCATGACATCGGGCTTGAGCACCGCCATCTGCTTCGCGATGTCGAACTCCGACCCGCGCGAAGTGACATGGGCCGCGAACGACGCCGGCGTCGCATGGGTGATGCTCGACGTGGCAACGAGCCCGGTCGCCCACCCTTTCTTCATCGCCCCTTCCAGCACGGTTTCCGCCGGCGTGGAGTCCGGCCCGACCCCGATGGCCCCGTTGAACGTGCGCACGCCGGCCGAATATGCGGTCGCCCCGGCCGCGCTGTCGGTGATCAGGTTGTTGGACGCCCGGGTGTCGACCAGCCCCATGACCTTGAACTGCGAAATCGCCAGCGCGTCAGGAGATGCATAACGAGCCGCGGTCCAGTAGCTGACCCCCACACCGTCGCCGATGAAGAGGATGACTCGGCTCTGCGCGCTGGCGTTCGGTGCCAGGGTGAGAACCGCAACGATCAGGAAGAGAAGGCGAAGCATAGGGCAGAACACCTGGGCATGGGGCGGAACTGCGGGGCACGGGGCACGGG
>CBIHMX010000394.1:0-3463 GCA_966211115.1 uncultured Gemmatimonadaceae bacterium
AAAGCCTGTACTTCACCAAACATGGCGCGAAAGCGTTCCCGGTCTCCACTGGCCAGGATGTCCGCGACTTCACGCGCCGCCTCCAGATACGTGCCTGTCACGGTAGACGTCGCCGGATTCGTCATCTCGATCGGACCGTACAGCTCGGCCGACTGCGCAAAGTGCCTGGCCCCCATGTACAACTCCATCAGGTACGCCGGCGACGTAAAACGAAGCGACTCGGCGAGCGGCGCCCCCAGCCTCGCCAGCGTGAGTCCATGCACCTGCGTCTGGAAATGCGTGAGGACCTGCACAACCGCCATCACCCGGTCGTGCTGCTCCGGCGTGCCTTCCACCCCGTTCCGTCCACGCGCCGTGAACATGGCTTCGACCCAGTTTGCCCAGTGGTCGCCACGCGCCCGGCAGACCACGACCCGCTGTCCCTGCACCGAATGGACCGACGGCCCGAACATCGGATGCGTGCCGACGACGCTTGCTTTCGTGGCCGACAACATCGCGCGCACCGGCTCCGACTTCACGCTGGTCACGTCCATCAACAGCGATTCGGCTCGCAGGCGAGGACCGACCTCCCGAATCACCTGTTCGGTGACGTCGATCGGAACGCTGATGACCGTCACGTCGGCCACTTCCGCGGCATCGCCCGGCGACAGCTCCGTTTCGTGATCGACGGCCAGCACACTGTGGCCAAGGTCGGCGAACATGCGTGCCACCAGCGCACCCATCGATCCACGTCCACCGACGACGGCGACGCTCAACGATGGCGTCTCGTAAGGCAGCTCGGTCCTCAGCGCCGCCTGGTGGTCCCGACTCGCTCGCAGCAGAACGCGGAAGAGCGCTTCCATCTCGCCCCTCGGCAGTCCCATCTCGCTCGCGCGTCGGGCGCGGTCTTCGAGGATCTCGCGTTCACGCTGCGGATCCCGGATGCGCAGGTGATGCTCGCGTTTATACGCGGCAATTTCAGCGACCACCGCCATCCGGCGGGCGGCGAGTTGTAACAGCTCATGGTCGAGGGAATCGACCATGGCGCGGAGCAGCGGAAGCGGACGTGCCTGCGGTTCACTCGACATCCCGACAACGTAGCCGGGATGTCGAGGATTTTGGCGCCTAGCGCCCCGTCGCCTTCCGACCGATATCGACGGCGCGGAAGCCGGCTTCACCCCATCCGATGATGAAGACCGAGAAGCCCTGCTGGATGCGCTTCTCTATATCGCTTTCATTGGCCGGGTAACCGCAGGGCACGTTGAATTCCTTGCAGGCGGAGAGCACCTGCTGGATCGCCCCTTCCCACGCCTGTTCGTCCAGCACCCGACGGCCATTCGCGTCGGTTGTGCTGAAGATGCCGCGCAGCGTTCCGGCACCCGGGAACAGCACACCGATGCCCTTCACCGCCGCGATCTCACGAACCTTTTCGAGACCTTCCTTGCTCTCGACGATCGTGAAGTTCACGAGCTCACCGTTCGGGTTGAGCGGCCACACGTCCGCTTTCTGCCGGTATTCGGACTCGCTCATGCCCCACACCGATGGAGCGGTCCCGACATCGTCGGGGCGCGTGCCACCCTGCGACTTGAATCGCATGGCGGCAATGCCGGCCTTTGCTTCCTCGGCGCTCTTCACATCCACGAGCACGATGCCCGTGACGCCCAGGTTCAATTGCCTGGCGATTCGCTGCATAGCCAGTGCCGGATCCGGGGCGATCTCATGCGTTTTCACGAACAGCGGCTGGTGCAACACTTTCATTGGAGAGGTTTTCAGCATGCCGCCAGCCGCCATCCCCTTCATGAATTCCGTGAAAGACGCGAATCCACGATCGAAGTCGCCCTCCATCGTGCCGTCGAAGATGTAGTCGGCGTTCGACTGTGCCAGCGCGTCCCCCGCCAACTGCGTGGGCGTCTTTGGCGGCGGGGCATCAGCGGGAGAGGCGCCGCCGCGACCCCGCCGGTTTGCCGGTGCGTACAGACCAAACACCGCCTTCTTCTGGGAAAGGAGGTCGACAACGGGGTTCAGGTGCCGCGGCGCCTGCACCATGGCGGCGCTGGAGATGGCAACTGCGGCGAGAGTCAGGATCCAGCGTGTGCGCACAGGTTCAGCCTCGATTCAGATGTTGTTGGCGTCGCATCAATGTGGGCCATGAAACAGATCCGGAACAGCTCCGCCCGGGGGTCGAAACAGCGTCTGACCCCGTTTTGGCCTTGGCTACTTCGGCTTCACGGCGGCGGCGTGCTTCTCGATGGTCGCGATTTCGGCGCGGAGCCGTGCGGCGTCCGCTGGCCGGCGGAGTGAATCGTATGCGGCGGCGAGATCCGCGCGCGCCGACGCCAGCCAGCTCACCGTGGGGTTCATCTGCGGCGCGAGTTGCTCGTAGCCGGCACGGGAGTTCGCCTCGGCTTCGGCAAAACGGCCCTGGCGCAGCAGCGCCCGACCGAGCTTGATCTTCGCGATCCCGATGTTCGTATTCGTCGCCGGGAGTGTGCGCTCGTACATGGCGATCGCCTGCCGGAACAGCGCCTCGGCGCCCCGATTGTCACCGCGCGCCATCAGCGTGCTCGCCAGGTTGGACTGGGCGATGCCGATCAGGTAATGCCTGCCCCGGTACACCGACATATAGATGTCGAGCATGCGCCGGTAGGCCGCCTCGGCTTCGTCATACCGGTTGTTCTGAAGCGCGATGCTGCCCAGCTCGTTCACCGTCGACGCCACCGCGGGATGCACCTTCCCATAGACCCGCTCGCGCACCGCCAGCGCTTCGCCCAGCACCGCGGTGGCGCCATCGAATCGGCGCTGCATAACGAGGCTCCGGCCGACCATCGTCAGGTTGGCGGCGGTCTTGTAGTGGGTGCGGCCATAGTGCGCCTGCGTGATGTCGAGCGCCTGGCGGTATAAACTCTCCGCCTCGGCATAATTGGCGCGTTCAAACTGGCCGGCGCCGAGGTTGATGAGGTCATCGCTGACAGCCGGGTGGCGTTCGCCGTAGACGCGCCGATGCACAGCGAGCACGATCCGGTTCAACGAATCCGATGCATCGTAATGGCCGGCGTAAAAGTTCGCGTTGGCCAGCTCGTACACGCTGCTGGCGTATTCCGCCGACTCCCGGCCGGTCGATCCCCGCTGCCGCACGGCGTCCTGGAGAACGGTGATGGCCTCATCATACTCACCCTTCTCCGACAGGACGCGGCCCAGCACTTCCGCGGCTTCCGCGCGTTGGGGGTGACCTTCTGGTAGCGTCGCCATCGAAATCTTCTGGCCGGCCCGGGCAAGGCTTTCTGCTTCGACATATAGCGCCTGGTCGGTTCGCAGGAGTCCGAGCGCGAGCAGGCTCGACGCCACGTCGGCCGAGGAATCGCCGAGCAGCGCGGTGCGCCGGTCGAGCGCATCCCGGAACAACGTGTCGGCCCGCCCGTGATTGCCCAGTTTCTGGTAGATGCTGCCTAACGTCTGGAACAGTTCGGCCTGGATCGCGGTGAGT
>CBIHMX010000395.1:0-3462 GCA_966211115.1 uncultured Gemmatimonadaceae bacterium
CCGCGGGAGCTGTCATCGTTTGCATGGCAGGCGGAGCGGAGCGACGTGCAGATTGCGTCGGCGATCCGGGGTGGCATCGCGGGGACAGCGATGCCGGCCGCTCGCGAACTGACGGCCGGCGAGATCGACGGACTGGTGGCATGGGTGCGGACCCTTTCGGCGGGCGACGCGCCGGGCGCGCGGGTTTCCGGACGGGCTGATCCCGACTCGACGATCCGTGCCGTGCGCCGGCTGCTGCAGTCGGCGATTGCGTCGGCGCGGATCGGCCGGCAGGACGAGGCGGACGATCAGTCGTTCGACGCCTACATCGCGTTCGAGCCGCTGGAGACGCCGGCGCGGGCTCGGAGTCCCGGCATGGTGGCGTCGATCGAGCGCCACTTCGCCGATTTTCGCGGCGCCATCGCTGCGCGTGACTTCCGTGCGGCGGAGCGGTCGATGAACGCGATCGATCAGGCGCTGCCCGGCGTGAAGGACCTGGCGGGTCCGCCGGCGAGCGGCTTCGGCGCGTTCCTCCAGTCGCTGCTGATCATCCTGCGCGAGGGACTGGAAGCGATCCTCGTCATCGGTGCCGTGGTCGCGTTCCTGGTCAAGACCGGCCATCGCGAGCGGCTGAAGTCGATCTGGATCGGCGTCGGGCTCGCGTTAGGCGCGAGCGCGGTGACGGCGGTGGTCATGGCGACGGCCTTGCGGGCCCTGCCGGCGACACGCGAGGTCGTCGAGGGCGTGACGATGCTGGTAGCGGTGGCCGTGCTCTTCTCGGTCAGCTACTGGCTGATTTCCAGGGTCGAGGCGGCCAAGTGGCAGAAGTTCATCCGCGAGAAGGTGGACGCGGCGCTGCAGCACGGCGGTGGGCGGGCCCTGGCACTGGTTGCATTCCTGGCGGTGTATCGCGAGGGCGCCGAGACGGCGCTGTTCTATCAGGCGCTGTTGAACGAGGGGACGAATATCATCCTGCCGATACTCGGCGGCATCGTCGTGGGTGGTGTGATCCTGGCGGTGATCTTCACGCTGTTCTGGAAGTTCGGGATCCGGATCCCGCTGCGGCCGTTTTTCGCGGTGACGAGCGTGCTGCTCTATTACATGGCGTTCGTGTTCATGGGGAAGGGGATCCGCGAACTCCAGGAAGGCGGCGTGGTGAGCATAACGGTGCTGCCCGGTTGGCCGCATGTCGATGCGATGGGCATCTTCCCGAGCGTCGAGACACTGCTGGCACAGGCGTTGCTGCTGCTCCTGTTTGCATTCGCGCTGTTGAAGACGTTCTGGCCTTCGCGGTCGGTGTCCTTGCCGACGGTTCCGGTGGTACAGGCCGATCGCGAGGACCTGAAGCAGATCGTGGAACGCCTGGATGCGATCGAGCAGCGACTTGCGATGCGCGACTCGTCAGGCTGACGCAGCGCACAACGACGCTTCTCCCGCGGTGCAGCTCTGACGGACACGACCACGGCCTTGAATGGCCCGAGACTGCATGATACCCCGCGCTCGAAGAATGGCTGTCAGGAAACATCCTCTTGCAGCAAGTCCAGTTTCGGTGAATACTGCCAGTGCAGACCGAGGGCGATGCCGCCACGGAGCTCCAAGCAGATCGGGCAGAATGGTCCCGATTCTTCCAGAATTCAGGAAGCGAAGCGCGAAAGGCTCCGCGTGCATTGACCCACTGTATCTCCCCGCCGACGAGCGGGGATGCACCGATCGGTCGCAACATACGCCGATCGGGCGCCGGTTCGGAAATCGGGAGTCTCAGGACTCTCGCGGCATTGCCGCCTGGATCCTCCGAACGCGGCGCAGAACACGCCGGGGCACATTGAGGCCCCGGCGTGTTTCATGTTCATCGAGGGCGGGGTGCCTAACGGCGGCGAACTGCCAAACGGCGCGGACTGCCAGACGGCGCTAACTGCCAAAGTGCGCTAACTGCCGAAGGGCGCCCCTCTTCACGCGCGCCTCTTCACGTCCTTCACGCCCCTCTTCACGCCCCTTTTCACGCCCCTTTTCACGCCCCTCTTCACGCCTCTCTTCACGCCCTCTTCACCACCCGCGTCACGCCTCTTTCTCCCGCCAACCCGCACCATCTGCCAATTGCCATTACAATCCTCAACCTCATTCTCGAAAAAACGTGATCATATCCGTACTCTTCGGCGCCGGCACGCCGAGTTGCCGCAGCATTGTCGTCACCTGCCCACGATGATACGTCGCGTGGTTCACGAGATGCGCGACCAGTTGCCAGAGCGGTGACGCGCCCGCCTTGCCACTCATGAGCCGGTACTCGATCACGCGATCGAGATCAGGCTGTCCGCAATTCGAGACGAACGCGCGCACCTTGCCCTCCAGTTCGAGCCAGCGCGCCTGCAACGTCTCCAGGTCGGGTCTTTCGTCGCCGGATGGAAAGGCCGTCGGCGATACGCCGTTCCACCGTGAATACCAGACCCACTCGGCTTCGTAGACATGATTCAACGTGTCGCGCACCGAAGCGAAGCTGTTTCCGAGCGGACGCTGGTATTGATCCTGGGATAAGGCAGCGACTGCCTCCAGCACGCGATTCCGGGACCAGTAATGGAAGTCGAGAAGGAGCTGAGCGTAGGTCGGGTTCATTGCATGTCGGGGGGTGCTGGTTGCCGGGCGTCTCAGGAACTCATCGTGCAGCTTGAAGTCTGCCCATTTCGGTGTATCTTCGGTATCCCTTTGTCGATTCCCAGCTGCCCGGAACGACGATGAAAGTGGGGAGGCGATTCAATTCGATCGCCTCGAGCGGACAAGCCGCGGGAGGTAGTGATGCAGTTTGCTGAGCGATTCATTCGCCGGCCAGTTCTTGCCAGCATGGTGAGTTTGGGACTCGTGCTCGTTGGCGTGATCGGATACACGCGCCTGCCGGTCCGTGAGTTTCCTGATGCCGACTCGCCTGTGGTGACGGTGACGACCATTCTGCCGGGTGCGGGTCCACAAGTGGTGGAATCTTCGGTCACCGACATTCTCGAAGAAGAACTCTCGAGTGTCGAGGGCCTTCGCACGATGTCGAGTTCGAGCGCGGACCAGATCAGCACCATAACGCTGGAGTTCCTGCTCGACCGTCCCATCGAAGCGGCCGCGCAGGACGTGCGCGACAAGGTGGCGCGCATTCGCGGCTTCCTTCCCGAAGACATCGAAGAACCGGTGATCGCCAAGGAAGACGCCGATGCGTTCCCGATCATCTTCATGACCCTGACGTCGGACAGCTACAGCCTCATCGAGCTGTCGGACATGGGCGACCGGTTGATCAAGCCGCGGTTGCAGACCATTCCCGGTGTGTCGGGCGCGCCGATCTTCGGCGAGCGGCGATTCTCCATGCGGGTCTGGCTTTCACCGCGTGAACTGAATGCACGCGGACTGACGGCACAGGACGTCGCGAGCGCCATCCAGACGCGCAGTGTTGAAATCCCGGCTGGT
Organism: uncultured Gemmatimonadaceae bacterium; assembly: GCA_966211115.1. Lineage (GTDB taxonomy): Bacteria > Gemmatimonadota > Gemmatimonadetes > Gemmatimonadales > Gemmatimonadaceae > JABWBJ01. The sequence goes on from CBIHMX010000395.1 coordinate 3,418, forward strand.
CGCATCGAGTCCGAGCGGCGCGAGTTTTCGGTACGCTACTTGGGC
>CBIHMX010000396.1:0-3457 GCA_966211115.1 uncultured Gemmatimonadaceae bacterium
CGACCATCACTCTGTCAGCCGCTTGCAACGCACATCCGCTGACGTACGTGCCAATCGACTATCACGCCCGGCTGGGCGAGTCGAAGATCCGGCCGCGGCATGCCTACGACTTCACCATGCTCATCCTGCGGACGATCATCTTCTTCAATCCGCTGAAGGTGTTCCTGCCGTTAGGCGCTGCCCTGGCGGTGGCCGCGATCGTGAAGCTGATCTATGACGTCGTCATCGGTAACCTGTCCGAAACCGCGGTCCTCGGAATCCTCGGCGCGTTGATCGTCTGGGCCGTCGGGTTGCTGGCCGACCAGAACGCCCGAATGGCGACGCGGCGGACATGAGCGACGTCCGTTCAGACGCGGTAGAACGCGCGATACCACTCGACGAAACGCGGAATCCCTTCCTCCACCGACACGCTGGGACGGAAGCCGGTATCGCGCTCGAGGTCGGACCCGTCGGCGCTGGTGATCGCCACGTCTCCAGGCTGCGGCGGCATCAGTACCCGCTCAGCGCGCCGGCCGAGCGCCGACTCGAGCACTTCGATCATGTGCGTGAGCTTCACGGGCGCCTGCTGGCCGATGTTGTAGACGCGGAAAGGCGCGGTGCTGCGGGCCGGGTCCGAAAGACGGCCGGTCTCGTCAGGCGCGACGGCCGGCGGCCGGTCGAGCACGCGCGCGAACGCCTCGACGAGATCGTCGATGTAGGTGTAGTCCCGGGCCGATTCGCCGTGATGGTAGACCTCGATCGGTTTTCCCTCGAGGATCGACCGCGTGAACTTGAACAGCGCCATGTCCGGCCGGCCCCACGGGCCGTAGACAGTAAAGAAGCGCAGCGCCGTAAACGGCAGGTCGAAGAGGTGACTGTAACTGTGTCCCATCAGTTCGCCGGCGCGCTTGGTGGCGGCGTACAACGACACGGGATGATCGGCGCCGTGGTGTTCGGAAAACGGAATGCTCGGGTTGGCGCCGTACACCGAACTCGAACTGGCAAAGACAAAGTGCCGCACCGCGTGTTGCCGGCTCGACTCGAGCATATGGCCGAGCGCCACCAGGTTGCTGGCGGTGTAGGCATGCGGCGCCTCGAGCGAATAGCGTACTCCGGCCTGCGCAGCGAGATGCGCGACCAGCACCGGCTTCGTGTCCTCGAACAGGCGCGCGGTCCCGTCGCGATCGGCCAGGTCGAGCTGCACGAAGCGGAACGAGTCGTGCGAGGCAAGCTCCCGCAGCCGCGCATCCTTGAGCGACCGGTCGTAATAGTCGTTCATGCTGTCGACACCGACGACGTGGTGTCCATCGCCCAGAAGGCGGCGGCTCAGATGAAATCCGATGAAACCGGCGGCGCCAGTGACGAGAATGGGCGAGGACTGTGTGGACATCAGGAACTCGTTATGACCCGTTGCCAGTTCGATCGCGCGACGACCAATGATAGCCGACTGATGAGCGAACAGCGAAGAGCGAAGTGTGAAGAGGTGGCGGCATGACGTTGCCGCATATCGTGGTCCTGGGCGGTGGACCCGCCGGCTGTGGCGCCGCTTATCAGTTGCGTCGCCAGAGTCGTGCCAGCGTCACCGTCGTGGAACGCCAGGGACCTTTTGGCGGCAATGCCGGCAGCTTCGAGTGGGGCGGCCAGTCGCTCGACTTCGGAAGTCACCGGCTGCATTACACCACCGAGCCGGCACTCCTCGAGGACATCCGCACGCTGCTGGGTGGCGACCTCCTCCAGCGCCGGCGCAACGGGCGGATCCGGCTGCGGGGAAAGATGGTTCGCTTTCCCTTCAAGCCAATGGACCTGCTGACGAGTCTCGACAAGCGGTTCGCGTCAGGCGTGATGTTCGACATGGCGGCCGGCAAGTTCAGGGCGCGCACGTCATCAGCCGACGCCTCGTTCGCGGACGTACTGATGCAGAGTCTCGGCCCGACCATCTGCCGCAGCTTCTACTTCCCGTATGCGCGGAAGATCTGGGGACACGAACCACAGGCGCTGTCGGGCATCCAGGCACAACGCCGGGTCACGGCCAATTCGTTTGCAAAGCTGATCAAGCGGATTCTCAAGCCGGTGGGCGCGGGCATGTTCTACTACCCGCGGCGCGGCTTCGGGCAGATCACCAACGCATACGCCACGGCTGCCGCGAAACTGGGTGCGGACATGCTGCTGAACACGAGCGTGGAGAACCTGATGGCACCGTCATCGCCCGATGGCCGCTGGACGGTCCGGGTTGCAACCGACGGGGTTACCCGCGACATCGAGGCCGACTACGTCTGGTCGACGATTCCGATCACGATGCTGGCGCGCCTGACGAGTCCCGCGCCCGCGCCAGAACTCACGGCGCCGACTCCGGGCATCGACTACCGGGCCATGCTGCTGGTCTATCTGCAGCTGGACGTGAACCAGTTCACTCCTACCGACGCTCATTACTTCCCGGAATCGAACATTTCGATCACGCGCCTGTCGGAGCCGAAAAACTACTCGGACCTGGGCACACCGAACGGCACCACCGTGCTCTGTGCCGAGTTGCCATGCTCACCGGGCGATGCCACATGGTCGATGAGCGACGCCGAGCTGGGCGAGTTGGTGGTGCGCGACATCCGGACGGCGGAGCTTCCGCTGGTCAGGCCGCCAGTGGCCGTGCATGTGAAACGACTCCGGCACGCGTACCCGATCTATCTGTCAGGTTACGAACGCCACTTCAACGCGCATGATGCCTGGGCGTCGACGCAGGATCGGTTGCTGACGTTCGGACGACAGGGGCTGTTCGCGCACGACAATACTCACCACGCGCTGTTCATGGCGTATTGTGCGGTCGAGTGCCTGAATGACGGGCGGTTCGACGACGCGAAGTGGGCCGAGTTCCGGCGGATCTTTGCCACGCACGTGGTCGAGGACTGACATGACCGGGGCGGCCACGACCTCGCCGGGGATTCCATGGAAGTGGGTGCTGCGCATCGTCGCCACGGTGCTCGCGCTGGTCCTGATCGCGTGGTGGCTACCCGTCGACCAGCTCCTTTCGGCGATGGCGTCGGTGCCGCCGCTGACGTGGCCGGTTGCGCTCGTCGTGTACCTCTCGGCGCACTTGTTAGGCGTGATGAAGTGGCGGCTGCTGGTGAACACCGCCGGGGCGGCGCTTCCAGCCCGGGCGGCGGTGCACGCGTCCTACTGGGGCCTGTTCGGCAATCTTTTTCTGCCGTCGATCGTTGGTGGCGATGTCGTGCGGGTCGGTGTGGCAATGAAACACTCGCGCTCCGCCAGCACCCTGCTGCTGGGAAGCCTGGTCGATCGCGTGCAGGACGTGATCGGACTCGGTGTCCTGGCCGGCATCGGAGCACTCATGGCTCCGCGCGCGCTCGACGGTACGAGCCGGCACATCTTCATCGTGTTCGTCGTTCTGATGGCGGTAGCCGCGGTGGTCGGCGTGCTGATGCTCCGGTTCTTTCCCGCCCGCCTGATGCCGTTCAAGGTCAGGCGG
>CBIHMX010000397.1:0-3438 GCA_966211115.1 uncultured Gemmatimonadaceae bacterium
GCGCGGGCGCGCGTCGTTCGAGGAACGGTGGTCGCCATCGAGGATGGACTCTCCGGCATTACGGCAGCGCGCGCCGCGGGCATCGCCACCGTCGTGGTCGGTGACGTGCCTGCCCACGTCGCCATCGAGGCTGACGGCTACGTACCTTCCATTGCGGGCCTCACGGCAGATTCACTCCTTTCGCTGGTGGCCCCGCGGAACGAGCCAATCGTCTGAACCCTGGAAGGATGAGTGTCGCAACTCGCGTGACCCCGGACCTGGAGCGTGCCTATCAGGCACTCCAGAATGGCGCGGCCTTCGTCGACCGATCCGATCGCCTGCGCATGCGATTCAGCGGCGCCAAGGCGGCCGAATCGCTCAATGGCCTCGTCACGAGCGACGTGGCGGCCCTGACGCCTGGGCAGGGCCAGTATGCCGCCGCGCTGACGCCCAAGGGCAAGGTGATTGCGGACGTAAGGATATTTTCGCGCGCGGACGAAATGATCATCGACGTCGGTCCGAGCGCTGCGCCGGGATGGTCCGCGATGATCCGCAAGTTCGTGAACCCGCGGCTCGCGAAATACGAGGACGTCAGCCAGCAGCTCGGAGACGTCGGCCTGTTCGGTCCGGCGTCGACCGAGATCGTCCGGACCGTGTTTCCCGACGCGCCGGTCAGCGACCTGCCGCAGTACGCGCATGTGCCGGCGGCGGCACAAGCCGACTCGTTATGGATCGCTCGCGTACCCGATTTCGGCGTCGACGGCTACGAAATCTTCGGGCCGCCGGCCGACCTCGACGCGGTCCGGCAGAAGCTGGGTGAAGCTGGCGCGGTCGAGGTCAGCCAGGACTCTTTGAACGTCGCGCGCATCGAAGCCGGCCGACCGGAGTGGGGACTCGATATGGACGACTCCGCACTCGCGCAGGAAGTCGACATGGACCGGCTCAATGCGATTTCCTACTCAAAGGGCTGCTATACAGGACAGGAAACCGTTGCTCGCGTTCACTTCCGCGGCCACGTCAACCGATTGTTACGGGGCCTGCGGTTCGATGCCGCGATTGCCCCTCCATCGGGAACCGAATTGATCGACGCCGAGGCCAAAATCGTCGGCACGGTCCGGAGCGGCGCAGTGTCCCCGAGATTCGGTGCGATCGCACTCGGCCTCGTTCGCAGGGAAATTGAACCCGGTACCGCCCTGCGCGTGCAGGGCGACGATGGGATGATCGCCACAACTGTGGTGGCGCTGCCCTTCACCAACTGAAAAGGGCGCGACCTCGTCGCGCCCTTCGCACATTCGACGTTCCGTGCGGTCAGATCTTCGTCGTGTCTGCAGCGGCGGAATCGGTCTTTGGCATGCTGTCGGCAGGAGCGGCAGCCGAATCGACGGCGGGTGCCGGCGCGGCGGCAGGCGAATCAGCCGGCGGAGCTTCTTCGTTCTTGGCGCACGCGGCGAATGCGACAACGGCAAGGGCGAGGACCAGGCGCTTCATTTTCCAGACTCCTGTGCAGGGGCGAAGAGGATGCGGGGCACGCAAAAGCGAGCCGGACAATCTACGGTACCATTCTGCCGTGTCAAGTTTCCAAGTACAAGCGCCCCAACGAGTTTCGTCGACGACAATCCTGCAAAACATCTCCGTCGACCGGGCTCGGAACGGGGTCAGACGCCGTTCTGGCTCCGCACTGCCCTAAGCGGGTTCCGGGAAGTAGGCTCCAATCGAGAGCCCGCCGCCGTTCGCGGCGCCTAACGACTTAACCCGCCTTCCGCCGTGGCTGACCTTCCTCGCACGCTCGGAGCATTGCGCCGGTCCACGATCGGCGCGCCGGACCGCGTCCTTCGGTCGGTGAAAGACGAGCTGCGCCAGAACCTCGTGGCGCGCATCCGCGACAACGCGCCCATCTTTCCCGGCGTCGTCGGTTACGACGATTCCGTAGTGCCGCAGATCGTCAACGCCCTGCTTGCGCGTCACAACTTCATCCTCCTCGGCCTGCGCGGACAGGCAAAGTCCCGCATCCTCCGCGCGCTGTCGACGCTCCTCGATGACGTCATTCCTGTCGTCGAAGGCAGCGAAGTGAATGACAACCCGTACGCGCCCATCTCGCGGTTCGCGCACAACCGGCTCACCGAAGCCGGCGACGATACGCCAATCGCCTGGGTCGGGCGCGATTCCCGTTATGTGGAGAAGCTCGCCACACCGGACGTCACCATTGCCGACATCATTGGAGACGTGGACCCCATCCGGGCCGCCCGGGGCGGACACGTGCTGTCCGACGAGTTGACCATGCACTACGGCATGCTACCGCGCGCCAATCGCGGCATCTTCGCCCTGAATGAACTGCCCGACCTGGCGGGGAAGGTACAGGTCGGACTCTTCAACATCATGCAGGAAGGCGACGTCCAGATCAAAGGCTATCCGGTCCGGCTGCCGCTCGACGTCCTGCTCTGCTTCACCGCCAATCCCGAAGACTACACGGCACGCGGCAAGATCATCACGCCGCTCAAGGACCGCATCGGGAGCGAAATCACGACGCACTACCCGGACAGCGTCGAACTCGGCATGCAGATCACGGGACAGGAAGCCTGGATCGATCGCGGACTGGTGCGCGTGCGCGTGCCGGAATTCGTCGCTGAAGTCATCGAGCGGGTCGCGTTCGAGGCGCGCACCGACAAGCGCGTCGACCGGCGCTCGGGCGTGTCGCAACGCATGCCGATTTCACTCCTCGAAGGTGTCGTCTCGAACGCCGAGCAGCGCGCGATCCACCTCGGCGAAAGCGAAGCGGTCCCCAGGCTATCGGACCTGTATTCGGCGCTGCCGGCAATCACCGGAAAGATCGAGCTCGAGTACGAAGGTGAGCTGGTTGGTGCCGCCGCCATTGCGCGAGAGCTGATCCGCCGCGCCGCTGAAGCCACGTTCCGCGCCCGCGCCGGCGGCAGCAACACCGACGAACCGGTGATGTGGTTTGACGAAGGCGGCGCCCTGCAGGTTGCCGACGACGTCGATTCGGCCTCGATGTATGCGGCGTTCAATACCGTGCCGGGACTGGTGCCGCTGGTGCATCACGTCGGCCTCGCTCGCGACAATGACGCAGCCACCGCCGTGGCGGCCTGTGAACTCGTGCTCGAAGCGCTGGTCGCGCGGAGAAAGATCTCGCGGTCCGATGCCGGCCAGTATGGGCGCGCGCAGCCCGAGGGACGGCGGCGTTCCGACCAGGATCTCTTCGGTGGCGGGCTGAGTGCCTGAGCTACGCATGCCAATCCGCAGAAAAGCGGCAACCGAACGAAAGCCCGGGCAGTCCGTACTCGTCAGGCGCGCAACGATGCGCGACCTCGAAGCCGTGACCGCGCTCCGGCTCGCCCTGCTCCGCGAAGAGTCGGGCAATCCACTCTTCGCCCACCCGCATCCCGACGCATCGGCCCGGGCGCTCCGTCTCACCCGCACGCAACTGGCAACGCCGGGCCAGGT
>CBIHMX010000398.1:0-3433 GCA_966211115.1 uncultured Gemmatimonadaceae bacterium
GTAACGCTCGGTCGCCCGGTCGATGTGCATCGACATTTCCTCGTCCATCTCGCGCTCGAGGTATCCCGGCGTGACCAGAAGCCGAAGCCAGAGGCGGACGCGCTGAATCACTGGTCAGGCGCTCAGGTGATCTTGAGGATGGCCTGCAGGGCGCCCGAGAATCGGGCCCATGACTCGCGATGTTCGGCGAGCTGCCTGCGGCCGGCGGCGGTGACGGCATACACTTTTGCCCGCCGGCCGTTCTCCGTCGCTTCCCAGTGCGCGCGGATCATGCCCTGCTCCTCGAGCCGGTAGAGCGCTGGATACAGTGACCCGGCGTTGACGTTGAGCACGTCGCGGGTGGTGGCCTGGATACGCAGGCTGAGGTCGTACCCGTTGGTGGGTTCGGCCTGGAGGAGCTGGAGCACGATCAGGTCGAGCGTGCCCTGGAGGAGCGAGGTTGGTCGAGGAGTCATGGGCGCCGACTAGACGGTCTAGTGAACGCGAAGATGCCTCCTGCCCACTAGACGGTCAAGTGGAGATGGGGCCGAGCGGTGGCCGGCGGTGACGAATCGTCATGCGCCGTGGCGAGTCCCGGCCGTTCCGGCAGCGTGCCGGCAGGTCTGGAATTCAGCCGTCAGCGGAATTCCCTGCCGATACGCGCGGTCAGGATGTAATCCAGCCGAGGAAAGTGGCGGCGCAGGTAGGCGTTTCCCTGGCGGGAGAGCGAATCCTGCGACGGGCCGGGGAAGGTCTGGCCACCGCGCGTGCCACTGTATTCCCAGTTGAGCGAGTCGAGCACGCTCAGTCCTTCGACGACCTCGCCGATCGGCGGAAAGCCGAACCCGTTCAGCGTATCCAGCCTGGGCGTGTTGTCGACCGTGTTGAAGAAGAGCTGGACCGACCGCGTGTTGGGCCCGCCGCGAGCGTACGAGAGCGTCCCCTTCCGGTTCTGCGCCTTGACGGGATCGTCGAGGATCGACCGGCCGCGCCAGGCGCGGCTCACGGCGGTGTCTCCGTGGATGCCGAACTGCGCGACGAAGTTGCGGATGGTCCGGTGAAACGCGACGGAATCGAAATAGTGGTTCCGGACGAGCCCGTAGAACCGGTCAGCGCCTAACGGCGCCCAGTCGCGGCGGATGCGCACTCGCATCGCGCCCTTGGTCGTCACCATGTCGACGTCGAAGGAGTCGGGCGCGATGGTGATGAACCGCGAATCGGTGGGCGTAGTGAGCGGAGCTGGACGGAATCCGCCGAAGCAGGCGGCGAAAGTCAGCGCCACGGCGAACAGCGGGAATCGGAAATGGGGAATGAGGAATCGGTGGCGCATCAGGCGTGCTTTCCTCCCTCTTTGGCGAGCCGCTTCACGAGGGTGAGAATCGTATAGGTTGCCACCAGTTCGTTCTCCTGGTTCGTCACGTTCACGTCCCATGCCACGACACCCTGCGGAATGCCGTCAGCAACGGTCTCCTTCGCTGTCTTCGACTTGCATGTCAGCTTCGCCTGGATGGTGTCACCCGCAAAGACCGGCTTCGTGAATCGAAGGTTCTCGAGGCCGTAGTTGGCCAGTACTGGCCCCGGGGCGGGATCGACGAACAACCCCGCCGCCGCGCTCAGGACGAAATAGCCGTGCGCCACGCGCTTGCCGAAGATCGACTCCTTCGCCGCGATGTCGTCGACATGGGCGTAGAAATGGTCGCCGCTGATGGCGGCGAAGTTCACGATATCCGTCTCCGTCACCGTGCGGCGGTGCGTCGTGAGTGTCTCGCCGATCCGCAGCTCCTCGAAATGCTTCCGGAACGGGTGGATCGCATCGTGCGGCTGCTCGGCGCCGGTCACCCATTCCCTCGTTATGCACGAGAGCGTCGTGGGTGACGCCTGGACAGCGGTGCGCTGCATGTAGTGCAGGACGCCGCGAATGCCGCCCATCTCTTCACCGCCACCAGCACGACCGGGACCGCCGTGCACGAGGTGCGGGAGCGGCGACCCGTGTCCGGTCGCCTCCTTCGCGGAATGGCGGTTGAGGACGTACAGCCGGCCATGATAAGCCGCCACACCCATGACGACGTCCCTGGCCACGGAGTCGGCGTTCGTAAACAGCGACCCGACCAGGCTTCCCCGGCCGAGCCGGGCCAGATCGATCGCGTCGGCAACCGACCGGTAGGGCATCACGGTGTTGACCGGGCCAAAGGCCTCGACCTCGTGCGGTTGCAACTGGTCGTGCGGCCGGCTCGACGCCAGCAGCGTGATCGGGAAAAAGGCGCCCCGCCCCGCGGGAACACCTAACGGCTCGACCCCGTTGCCGCCATAGATCAGCTCTGCCCCGCCCCGCAGCACGCCGAGCGACTCGCGCACTTCCTTGACCTGCGCCGTCCCGGCCAGGGGCCCCATCTTCACGCCGTCCACCGCCGGATCGCCCACCTTTACTCCTGACAACCGGTTCCTCAGCGCATCGATCACCGCTTCCATCTTCGAATCGGGCACGATCGTGCGCCGGATCGCGGTACACTTCTGGCCCGCCTTGGCCGTCATCTCACGCGTCACTTCCTTCACGAACAGGTCGAATTCCTCGGACCCCGGTTCCGCGTCGGGGCCGAGTATGGCGCAGTTGAGCGAATCCGCCTCGAGGTTGAACCGGACCGCGTTGTCGATGATCGATCGCTGCGACTTGAGCTTGCGGCCCGTCGCCGCCGAGCCGGTAAACGCGACGCTGTCCTGCGGCCCAAGATGATCGAGCAGGTCGCCCGCACTTCCACAAATGAGCTGGATCGCACCATCGGGAAAAATCTTGGCGTCGATCATCGCGCGGAACACGCGCTCGGTCAGGTAGGACGTGAGCGTCGCGGGCTTCACGATCGCGGGTACTCCCGCCAACAGCGCCGGCGCAAGTTTCTCCATCATGCCCCAGACGGGGAAGTTGAACGCGTTGATGAAGACCGCGACGCCTTCCATCGGCACGCAGATGTGACGCCCGATAAAGGTGCCGTTCTTCGAGATCGCCTCGACCGGGCCGTCTATATAGAAGGTTTCGTCGGGGAACTCGCGGCGTCCCTTGCTCGCATAGACGAAAAACGTGCCGATCCCGCCGTCGATATCGATCCACGAGTCGGTCTTCGTCGCCCCGGTCGCCGCCGAAAGCGCGTAGAAGTCGTCCTTGCGCTCCTGGAGGTGGAGGGCCATCGCCTTCAGCATCCGCGCCCGCGCGTGGAACGTCATTTTCCTGAGGGCGGGACCGCCAACCCGGCGCGCATGGTCCAGCATGGTAACGAGGTCGAGGCCGTCCGCCGTTGCCTGCGCCACGACCTCCCCGTTGACCGCATTCAGCAAGGCCGTGCCCGGGCCATCGCCCTCGACCCACCGGCCGGCGACGTAATTCTGCAGTTTCATGCCTGAATCTACCGCCTCAGGCGGGCAGCGGGACGCCCATTCCCCGCGTATCAAAAAGGGGTCAGAC
>CBIHMX010000399.1:0-3433 GCA_966211115.1 uncultured Gemmatimonadaceae bacterium
CGATTGACGATTGACGATTGACGATTGACGATTGACGATTGACGATTGACGATTTGGGATTGAGCAGAAGTCAATCACCAAATCGCTAATCGCTAATCGTCAATCGCTAATCGTCAATCGTCAATCGTCAATCGTCAATCATCAATGGCGTCTGACCCCGTTTCCGTGGTACTTTCGCCGTGGACTTACCTCGGGAGCTCACGTCACATGCGTTCACGAATCAAGGGAATCCTGGCAGCATTCCTCGCAACGTCTGGATTGTCCGCTGTCACCGCCGGAGTGGCCAGGGCACAGGATGCGGCGCCGGCGCCGAATCGTGCCGAGGGCGAGGGGCCGTTCGACCGGCTCATCATTCGCGGCGCGACGCTCATCGACGGGACCGGCGCACCGCCACGTGGGCCGGTCGATATCGTCATCGAGCGCAACCGCATCACGCGCATCGCTGACGTCGGCTTTCCGGGCGTCCCGATCAACGCGCGTGGCCGGCCACAGGGGCCAGCGCGTGAAATCCAGGCGGAAGGCATGTACGTCCTGCCGGGGTTCATCGACCTGCACGTCCACACGGGCGGTGTGCCCAAGGCGCCGGAATCCGAGTACGTCTACAAGCTCTGGCTGGGGCACGGCATAACGACCGTGCGCGGCGTGCCGTTCGGCGGGTTCGAATATGCATTGAAGGAAAAGGCGCGGAGCGCCGCGAACGAGATCACGGCGCCGCGCATGGTGTCCTGCCATCGCATGGGTTCGGGGCAGGGATGGACCGGCGGCCCGATCCAGACCCCCGAGAAGGCCCGCGAATGGGTTCGTTATGCAGCGCAGGCCGGCGCCGATTGCCTGAAGCTGGGCGCACACGAGCCGTCGATCATGGCAGCGCTGATCGACGAAGCGAAGAAGAACAAGCTCGGCACCACCGCGCACCTCGCGCAGACCGGCGTTGCCCAGATGAATGCCGCCGATGCGGTGAAGCTCGGGCTGGGAGCCGTCACCCACTACTACGGCATTTTCGAGTCGATGTACGACAAGAACTCGATCCAGCCGTACCCCGATACGTATAACTACAACGATGAGCAGTGGCGCTTCGGCCAGGTGGCTCGGCAATGGAGCCTGGTGACGCCGCGCAGCGAAAAGTGGAATGCGTTCCTCAAGCTGCTCAAGGATCACGACGCGACGCTCGACCCGACCATGACGACGTACATGTCGGGACGCGACCTCGCGAAACGGCGGACCGCCGAGTGGCACGAGACGTACACGCTTCCCTCGTTATGGGACTTCTATACGCCGAACCGTGAAAACCACGGCGCATATTTCTACAACTGGACCACGTGGGACGAGGTGGCGTGGAAGAAGTTCTACCAGGTGTGGATGGAGTTCATCAACGACTACAAGAACATGGGCGGCCGGGTGACGCCGTCGACCGACGCGGGCTTCATCTACAACACCTACGGCTTCTCGTACATCGAGGAGCTGGAGAACTTCCAGGAAGCGGGATTCCACCCGCTCGAAGTGATCCGCGCCGCGACGCTCCACGCCGCCGAGGAGATCTTCCGCCCGTCGGGCACCCCGATCCAGTACGGTGTCGTCCGCGCGGGGATGCTCGCCGACCTGGCGATCGTCGGGGAGAACCCGATCGCCAACCTGAAGGTGCTCTACGGCAACGGCTTCGTCCGGCTCAACGACCAGACGAACAAGGTCGAGCGCGTGGGCGGCGTGAAGTGGACCATCAAGGACGGCATCGTCTACGACGCCAAGAAGCTGCTGGCCGACGTGGCAAAAATGGTCGAGAAGCAGAAGAAGGAGCGCGGCATCACGCGGCTGCCGATCGCAATGCAACGATAGTTGAGATGAGTTGATGAGTTGATGAGTTGATGAACAGGCAGGATCATCAACTCATTGACTCATTCAACGCACCAGCAGTCTGTACATCGCGACGCCTTCGACGCCGTCGTCGTCGCGCGTGACGCCCAGTACGTAGTCGCGCCCGATGTCCCTCACCAGGAGCCGGGCCGGAACGTCGATGGCCGCGATCCAGCTGCCGTCCCGGGCGAATACGTTCCAGCGTCTCATCGTTCCTGCCGGCACCTGCTCCCAGTACGGTTTCGTCCAGGCCGCCAGAAGGACGTCTGACACCCAGAGCTCGCCGTCGTAGCCGCGCATCATGAAGTCGTACGCAGGGAGGGACTCCGCGATCGGCGTCCTGAGCGCCAATTGTTCCAGCTCGATCGCCGACGGCTGTGCGTGTCCACCCGTGGCTGGCGGTACTTTCTTCCTCGACGCAATCACTGCTTCCCGCGCGGCGCGTGTCACTTGCTGCGTGGCGATGTCGCGACGAATGACCTGCTTTACCGTTCCGTCAGCGTCGAGACAGGTCACCTCGTATCGCACAGGCCTTCCCATGCAAAAGTGATCGCGAAACACCGCGGAACTGAAGGACGGCGCGAGCACGACGACGTTCCCTCCTCCCGGTGGTTCATCGGCCGCCCGGAAATGCTCATACGTCGGGACGAGCTGCAAGACGTCTGCACTGCGCGAGTCACGGGCGATGCGCAGCAGGCCGCGCATTTCCACCCGGCGGCCAACGCGCTGCATCTCCTCCCGCGTCCCGCCGGCGCCGGTCAACAGCACGGATCCATCGGCAAACACACCCCCGACCTCGATCGGGTGCCACGGCGTCGTGACCGGCAACGGCGGGTGCCTGACGAGTGTGCCGTCGAGGAGAAAGACCGCTGTCCCGCGGCGCGTGTCGACGGCATAAATCGTGTCGCCGTATACCGCGATCTTCTTGATCTGGTTGAATTCACCGGGTCCCTGGCCACGGCGGCCGATGCTGTGCGTGAACTGCCCGCGCGCATCGAACACGCGAAGCTCCTGCGTCGCGCCATCGGAGGCGACCACGCCGCCATCGGGCGTGCGCGCCACATCCCAGATATCCGAAAATTCCGTCGCGCCCGTGCCGCTGACACCGCCGAGCTGCAGGATGGGCCGGGGGTCGAGCCGCCACGTGGTTCGCGGGCGTGCAGCGGCAGGGTGCGTGACGACCCTGATTCCGGCGCTGTCCCGCACACTCTGCGCTCCGGCCTCGTCAGGCATCTGAAGAACTACAACCGCGGCTATGCAGGCGATCTGTCGCATGGGTGCCACGCCAGCAGGATTGGTGAGCCTGGTCTGGTTCTTTCCACGGACCAGAGGGTGTTCGTACATTTCACCGGAGCCGGGTTCGACGCAATGCAATCCGGGTGTTGAAACCGAGGCCGGAGGGACGTGCGATGCATCGAATCGTGAGAACGCTCGCCCTGGCGATGTTTGGCGCCGCCTGCGGAGACGGCGGTTTTGAGCCGAGCCAGACCATCACCAACGGTTCGCCGGCGGGGTCCACCACCATAGCTGGCACCGACAACGCGAACGTCAGCGGTGAACAGTTCGCTGGCCGGCTGAGTAC
>CBIHMX010000400.1:0-3408 GCA_966211115.1 uncultured Gemmatimonadaceae bacterium
GGAGTTCAGTCATCCGCCTAACGTTTCATGGGGACCTAACGCGGCGAACCCGCATTATGAACCATCGGCGGCGACCCCCGTACCCGTGGTGACCGGCGCGACGCTGCTGATCGACCTCTGGGCGACCGAACCTGGCGGCGTCTACGCCGACCAGACATGGATGGCCTCACTCGGGGAACCATCAGCCAGGGCGCAGTCGATCTGGGAGGCCGTCCGTGACGCGCGTGATGCGGCGTTGACGCTCTTGCGCGAGAAGGCCACAGCGCGGACTCCGGTGCGTGGCGCGGACATCGATGACGCAGCCCGGGCGGTGATCAAAGGCCGGGGATTCGGTGAGTACTTCACGCACCGCACCGGTCACTCGATCGACGCCCGCGACCTGCATGGTTCCGGCCCGAACCTCGACAACCTCGAGACGCGCGAAGAGCGCCTGATCTTTCACGGCATCGGCTTCTCGGTGGAGCCAGGGATCTACATTCCCGCCGAGATCGGCGTGCGCAGCGAAGTGAATTGCTGCTTTCAGGATGGTGAGCTGATTGTGACGCCAGGAGAATATCAGCGGGACATGATGATCGTCTGAGCTCGTCTCATCGCGCAGCCGCACGACAGTCCAAAGTCCAGAAACCGAAGGGGGTGCGCGATCACGAATCCGAGCCCGATTCCCGATTCCCCATTCCCGATTCCCGGCTCCCTGCGCCGAGACCTCGGCCTCGCCTCGAGCACATTGATGGTCGTCGGCGGCATCATTGGCAGCGGAATTTTCTTTACGCCGGCCGAGGTGGCGCGCGCGTTGCCGAGCGGCGGCTGGATTCTCGCGGTGTGGGCGATAGGTGTCCTGGTCGCACTCGCGGGCGCATTGGCCTACGCCGAACTCGGCGCGATGATGCCTGACGCGGGTGGCGGGTACGTGTACATCCGCGAAGCCTTCGGTCCGCTCGCCGCCTTTCTGTGCGGGTGGATGACACTGCTCCTTATCGCGACCGGCGCACTGGCCGCGGTGGCAATGGGATTCTCCGGGTACGTCGAGCGATACGTGGACCTGGCGCCCGTGGGCGGCCGGTTGGGCATGGCGGCGCTGACGATCGTGATACTCGGCGCGACGAATTATGTGGGGCTCAAGCCCGGCGCGGTCGTCCAGAACATCCTGACCGTGGCCAAGATCGTCGCGTTAGCTTCGCTGATCGTGGCGGGGTTCGTGCTCTGGACGTCGGTCGGCGACCCGGTGCCATTGACTAACGCTCCGCCGCCGCGCGATTCCCTGTTCGCGGGTTTCGCTGCCGCGTTCGTGGCGGTCCTCTTCACCATCGGCGGCTGGCAGCAGCTCAACATGGTCGCCGGCGAGATCAGGCGCCCGGAATGGACGATTCCCCGGGCGCTGACGTGGGGGATCCTGATCGTCATCGCGATCTACCTCGGCGCGAACGCCGTCTATGTCCACGTGCTCGGGCGCGACGGTCTCGCCGCCAGCGCCGCCGTGGCCGCGGACACCGCCAGCCGGCTGGTCGGCTCGACGGGCGGCAACCTGATCACGATCGGCGCCATGCTGTCGATCCTTGGCTTCGTGAACGTGGTGTTGTTAGGCAACTCGCGGATCCCGTTCGCCATGGCCAGGGATGGTGCGTTCCTCGCTGCCGCGGGGAAGGTTCATCCGCGCTTCGGCACACCGCACATCGCTATCGGGATCATGGTCGTGTGGTCGCTGGTGCTGCTCATCGGCACGCGCGGTGACCTGGGCGCGCTCTTGTCGGGAGTTGTATTTGCAGACTGGATCTTCTTCGGCCTTGGCGGCGCGAGCGTCTTTGTGCTGCGGAAGAAGAAGCCTGATGCAGCGCGTCCCTACCGTGCGCTTGGTTATCCGGTGCTCCCCGGACTCTTCGTTCTTGCCGCCGCGATCGGAATCGTGAGCGCGTACGTCGCCGCTCCTCGCACGTCGCTATTCGGTACGGGACTCCTGCTGGCCGGCGTGGCGGTGTACTTCGCCTTCCGGAAAAAACAATCAGTCGAGTGACACCTGGAACGTGACAAGGCATGGGCGCGCCGCCTCAGTACCAATCCCTCAACGGCACGTGCGGCGTTATTCTGATATGGACGAAGTAGTTGGACCAATCGTGTCAGCGTGAAGACAGAGGATTCGAGAAATGCCTACGTACCTGTACGAAACAGTTCCCGGTTCGCCTGACGAGTCCATCGACCGGTTCGAGGTCAGGCAGAGTTTCTCGGAGCCGCCGCTGAGCGTCCACCCATCCACCGGAGCGCCAGTGCGGCGCGTGATTTCAGGCGGCATCGGCTTGATGACGAAGTCGGAGTATTCGCTGCCAGAAGCCGGTCCGGGTTGCGGGCCGGCGAACTGCGGCTGCGGGAGATACTCGTAATCGGGAATCGGGAATCGGGAATCGGGGGCTCCTCGCTGTTTGATAGGGAGAATTGCAATTCGGGCACAATTCGCCCTTCCGCCAGCGGGTTCGTTCAAGCGTTCTAGAATGGGTTGCGTAATTACTGCCTGATGCATTTCACCGCCAAGGACGCCGAGAACGCCAAGTTGCGCTATGTCAGGTGACGTCGAGGGTGACGCTGAAGACTTGTCGAGGAGGCATGGACACCGAGGCCGTCAGCAAATCGATCATTGAGCCGCGATATGTGTGTACTCGGCGTTGGCCCCAGCCTTCTCCGCCGAGCTCCGCTTGGCATCCGACTGTTGGTGAACAATCTGCATTGACCTCGCCGCCCGAGAATGCGAAACGAGACCTGATGGCGTTGACCTCGGCGTCACTCGACGCTCTTGGCGGTTTGTCTTCTGCGTTGTTAGGCACGTTCAACAAGATCCTGCGCATATTCTGAAGGAATGGAGCTCGGGTTCACGTGGGATCCGCGCAAGAGCGCTGCGAACGAGCGAAAGCATGGGGTATCGTTTACCGAAGCCCGATCGGCGTTTGGGGACGTGCTCTCGATCACCGCTCCTGATCCAGGCCACTCACACGACGAATCGCGCTTCGTCCTGGTCGGTCGATCCAGCCGCGGGCGGCTTCTTGTGGTTGCGCACGCGGAACATGGTGACGAGATTCGAATAATCAGTGCCCGCCCGGCGACGCGCCGGGAACGCCATGCCTACGAAGAAGAAGCGTAGTGCGCCCAAGAGGCGCCGACCAAGCAAACCGCGTGATACTTTGCGCGCCGAGTATGACTTCAAAGGTGGTGTCCGCGGGAAATACGCCGGACGCTATCCTCACGGAGGCGTCGTGGTGACTTTGGCGCCCGATGTGGCAGCGGTCTACTCGTCCTCAGCGGCCGCCAATGGTGCCCTCAGGAAGCTGATCAGAGAATCGCCGCCAAAACGCCGGAAACGCAGTGCCTAACGTGCTTTACTGCCGCATGGGTATCTCATGATCACAGCGATCCGCGGCCTTGGCC
>CBIHMX010000401.1:0-3393 GCA_966211115.1 uncultured Gemmatimonadaceae bacterium
CCCCATGCCCCGTGCCCCATCAAGCCCCATACTCCACCTAGCGCCTATGTCCCGGCCCTCGCACCACCACGCCCGGTTTCGCCCCGGTATGCTGGCCATTTCGCAGCACCGCCACGCCGTTCACGAAGACGTCGCGGATTCCGGTGGATAGCCGATGCGGATTCTCGAACGTGGCGTTGTCGGTGATGGTGTTGGGATCAAAGACGATGACGTCGGCCTTGAGGCCCTGCTTCAGCACACCGCGATCGGTGATCGACAGGCGCGTGGCCACGGCGGCGCTGGCCTTGCGCACGGCGTCCTCGAGCGGGATGACCTGCTGTTCGCGCACATAACGAGCGAAGAGACGCGGAAAGTTCCCGTAGGCGCGCGGATGCGTCATGCCCCGCGCGGTGGCGGGATCCTGCGATCCGGCGTCGGTACCAAACTTGATCCACGGTTGGCGGAGCTGGAGCCGGATGTTCTCTTCGCTCATCAGGAACAGCAGCTCGCCGAGCTGGAGTTCCTCGTCCACGTTCAGGTCGATGATCACTTCGGCCCAGTCCTTACCTAATGTGCTTGCGATCTCCGACAGCCGTTTCCCCTCGAACCGCCGGTTCGCCTCCTTGCGGAAGCCGATGACCATCACGTTCTCGGGCGTGGCGATCTCGCAGAGGTTTTCATAACCGGCGTCCCTCGCGTGCATCTCCGCTACCATGGTCGCACGGAGCGACGGGTTTTTCAGGTTCTCCATCAGCCGGCCGCCCGCGGCATACTTCGGCGGGATGCACGAGGCAAAGGAATTTCCGCCGGCGGGATACAGGTACATGTTCGCCTGGACATCCTGACCGGCCGCGCGCGCCGAGTCGATTTTCGCGATGGCCTGCGGCATCCTGGGCCAGTTGCGGGGGCCACTGGCCTTGAGATGGAAGATCTCGACCGGCACACCGCCTTCGCGTCCGATGCGCATGGCTTCATCGATCGCTTCCAGCAGCTTGTCGCCTTCCGATCGCATGTGCGTGATGTAGACGCCGCCATACGGCGCCATTGCCTTGGCGGCTTCGATCAGCTCTTCGGTGCTGGCGTACGTGTTCGGCGGGTAGATCAGCGCGCTGGCGATGCCGAAGGCTCCATCGCGCATGGAGCGCGCGACCATCGCGCGCATGGTATCGAGTTCGGCCGGCGTCAGGCGCCCTTCACCAGTGCCCTTCGCGTACACGCGCACGGTCGCGTCGCCGATGAAGGAGCCAACGTTCTGCGCCGTGCCCCGACCCACCATGTATTCCAGCCATTTCGCAAACCCGTTCGGTCCAGTGAAGGCCGAAAGGACGCGTCGGGTAGCCGTGTCCTCCTCCGCTGCCAGAAGGCTGTCGTTCATGGGACCGAGCGAACTCCCTTCGCCGTGAATGGCGGTGGTAATGCCCTGCGTGATCATCGAGAGCCCTTTCCCATCGCCGTACATGTAGTGGCCGATGGAATGCGCCTGGATGTCGATGAATCCCGGCGCCACGACGTGTCCGGTGGCGTCGATGCGCGTGCCGGCGCGCGCCGTCCGGAACGTGCCGCGCGGCCCGATGGCGGCGATGCGATCGCCGGATATGGCGAGGTCGCCGTAGTACCAGGCCGCTCCGGTTCCGTCGACGATGCGTCCGTTCTCGATGATCGTGTCGTAGCCGTTCCCTGTCGCCGTGTTGACACCGCCGCGCGGAGCGCACGCGGCCAGTAGCAGGAGGGCGGGGAGGAAGGTGCGCAGGACCCTGATCATGGGGGAGGAGGTCATCCGGTGAGAGAGCGAAACGGCGAAGGTAGCGCCCGAGGGACACAACCGGCCAGACCGTTTCGTCCCCGAATGCGGCCGCGCCTACGACTGCAACCGCTTGCGGAGTGCCCGGCCCCGGAGCACGGCGGTGACGGCGGCCAGGGCGCCTAACGCGAGCAGCAGTCGAAAATCGCGCGCGACGAAACTGGCCCCGAGGAGCGTCGTCACGATCGCGTACGGCAGCTCGGCGATCGCCAGCGCCGCGAGATAGCGCTGGAGCGGAAAGCGGGCGAGGCCCAGGACCAGGCCGGGGATCTCGGACGGCAGCGCGAGCTGGAACAGGAGGATGAACCCGAACGAGACTTCCTCGCGGATCTTCGCCTGGTAGCGATCGATCGCCCGCCCCGGGGCGAGCCAGCGCATGACGGGTTCACCGAATCGCCAGGCCAGCCCGTACGACGCCAGCCCACCCAGCATCCACCCGGCCCACAGCAGAGCGGCGCAACCAACCGGCCCCCAGGCGTACACCGCGGCCGGAACGAGCACCGCGCTCGAGAAGAACGCCAGCATGGCGGCCAGCCCCGATAGGCCGACGAAGAGCGCCGCGCCAAGCAGTGGATGCTGCTCGATGATGCCTTTGGCGACCTCGAACACCTGCAGCACCGCGACGTGCACCGGGTCCGACCAGGCAAGAACGAGCAACGCTGCCACGAGCGCCAGCAGCAGGATGGCTCTCAGTCGGAAGGCCGGGGTCGTCGACACGATTCCATCGTACGCCGCCGGGCGCCATCCGCCAGTAGCGGACCTGCGAGTTTCCGCTGAATCGAGCGCCGATGAGAGGACGCTGATCAAACTGCCGCGCTGATTCGTACTCGCGCACAGCAGGGTCCGGCCCGCATTTTCCTGTCCATGGACGAGGTAACAGACCGGCTCAACGCAGCCCTGGATGGGCGGTACCGCATCGAACGCCACCTTGGCGCGGGTGGTATGGCAACGGTTTACCTCGCGCAGGACCTGAAACACGACCGCCAGGTTGCGGTGAAGGTCCTCAAGCCAGAGCTCGCGGCCGTGCTGGGTGCCGAGCGGTTTGTCGTGGAGATCAGGACCACGGCCAGTCTGCAGCACCCGCACATCCTGCCATTGTTCGATTCGGGATCGGCGGATGGCTTTCTGTACTACGTCATGCCCTTCATCCAAGGGGAGACGCTACGGGACAAGCTCGATCGAGAGACCCAACTCGGCGTTGATGAAGCTGTTCGAATCACGCGCGAGGTCGCCGATGCGCTGCACTACGCGCACGGCCGCGGCGTCATCCATCGCGACATCAAGCCGGAGAATATCCTGCTGCACGATGGCCGGCCGATGGTGGCGGATTTCGGGATCGCGCTCGCAGTGAGCGCCGCGGCGGGTGGTCGGATGACCGAAACCGGCCTGTCGTTAGGTACGCCGCACTACATGTCGCCCGAACAGGCGACTGCCGACAAGGAAATCACCGGGCGCTCCGACGTGTATTCGCTGGCGAGCGTCCTGTATGAGATGCTTACGGGAAACCCGCCGCATACCGGTGCGTCGGCGCAGCAGATCATCATGCGGATCATCACCGACGCACCGCGTCCGGTGACGGAGGTGCGACGATCAGTGCCGCCGAACGTCGCGGC
>CBIHMX010000402.1:0-3390 GCA_966211115.1 uncultured Gemmatimonadaceae bacterium
CCTCAGGACGACGCAGGGTCTGCGGATACCGTGAACCTGCCGCATGCGGACAGGCTCCGCTTCGCGGGGTTCGACTTCCGCAAGCTTCCCTCAGGGGTTGGTTCCGCGGCGGTGACACTCGAATGGAAGTCATCCGAGAAGTACGTGGGACGGGCGGAGGGGGTATCGAGTGCGTTTGCGGACCTGCGGCTTGCGGTTGAGGCGACCCTCAAGCCACTGGCCGAGTTTACGCGGCACAAGGACGTGTTCGAGCTCGTTGGCGTGAAGTCGGTTCGGGCGTTCGACGCCAACGTGGTGATGGTCAGCGTCCTGTCGAAGCGCGACGGCAAGCCGGTCCAGCTGGTCGGGTGCCGGATTGCCGAGGGCGACCCGTTACGCAGCGCGGTCCTGGCGACGTTGCAGGCCACGAATCGGCTGCTGGGACCTCCCTCGGACGATTGAGCAGGTAAACCCCTCAGCGCGCCGCGCCATCAAAGAAGCATCGAGCACGAAGGGGATGCGGCGGGTGGCGGGAGCGAAGTCGAGGCGTAAGATACGCCGGACCGGAACGTCGAAATTTTCGAGCAAGCTGTCCTCAACCCACGACGAAATGACCGGTCGCACACGAAACCTGTTGATTGTGTTCGCGCTGATTTCTTCCGGCGCGTGTGCGCGCGGCGTGGCCCCCGTAACCGTCCCCGAAGCCGAAGTCGATTCCGCGGCGGCGGTGACGGCAGCGATGGAGCAGTTGGGGTATTGAGGCGAGGAGAGCAAGGCGCAGCGCGCGGAGCAGGCCGAGACGGTTGAGGAAACATCACCAGCGGCCACTCTCGAATCGTCAGGCACGCTTGCCACCGAAGCCGCAACACCGGCGGTGCCAGCGGTTCCCCTGCCGGCATCCTGGGACATCGAGGTGAGCGACTATCTCGATCATGACCGCGTCGAGTTCTACATGAAGCGGTTCACGGGCTCGGCGCGCCCGACGATCGTGTCGTGGCTGCAGCGCGGCCTCAAGTATGAGCCAATGATTCGCCAGGTGTTTCGCGAAACGGGCGTCGCCGAGGACATGTATTACCTCGGCCTCGTGGAAAGCGGATACGATCCGCATGCGTACTCGCGAGCGGCGGCGGTCGGGATGTGGCAGTTCATGACCGCCACGGCGCGTGGAGTGGGGTTGCGTGTGGACTGGTGGGTGGACGAGCGGCGCGACCCGATGAAGTCGACCAGGGCGGCGGCGCGTTTTCTTTCGTCGCTGAACGAGCAGTTCGGGTCGATCTACCTGGCGGCGGCCGCGTATAACGGGGGCCCGGCGCGGGTGTCGCGCGGGTTGACTCGTTATGCACGCGCGGTCGGCGAGTCGGAAGGCGACGACCAGTTCTTTGCGCTGGCGGAGACGCGGGCGCTGCGCAGCGAGACGATGAATTACGTGCCGCAACTGATCGCGGCCGCGGCCATTGGCAAGGAACCGTGGAAGTACGGGATCACGCTCGATCCGGTGGCGCCTTACGCGTACGACTCGGTGCTCGCGCCGGCGGGGACGGCCGTTGCGGCGCTGACGTTCGTGACGGGTGCGCCACTCGACTCCCTGCGCGATCACAACCCGCACCTCCTGCGCGGCGCGACGCCGCCGGGTGAACCGTCCTGGGTGCGTGTGCCCCGGGGGTACGCGACGACGACGTCGGAAGCGGAGCTGCTGGCGATGCCCGACTCGATGCGCGCCGCGTGGAAGACGGTGAAGCCGAAGAAGTCGACGACGGTCACGACGATCGCGAAGGCGAACGGCATTACGGTGACGCAACTGCGCTGGTACAACCCGCGGCTGAAGGGAACGAAGGTGGGGGCGGGGACAACGGTGAATGTGCCGTCGAAGCTCGCCATCAGCGGCGCATTTTCGGTTGCGGATCCCTCGGTGGAGCGGTATGGAGCGGCGGTGAATGGCGTGCATGTCGTCAGGCGCGGCGAGACCCTCTCGCACATCGCGGCGCGCAACAACGTCTCGGTGTCACGCCTGATGTCGCTCAACGGCCTGAAGAAGAACGTGATCTACCCAGGCCAGTCGATCCGCGTCCGCGCTTCGGCGCCCGCGAAGAAGAAATAGAGAGCTGAGGGGAGTGGTGCTTCCTCCCCCTCGAGGAGTTCGAATCCCAGGTGAGGCCAGCGGAGTGAGATCCGCGTTGATTCGCGTCATCAGCGATGACTCGTTTCTCCAGCAGTTGACCCGCCGCGCCAATCCGCTCAGGGCCACACACTCTGGAAGCGGGAAAACAAAAAAAACACGGCCGACTCCTTTCGGAGCCGGCCGCACAACAGACGCGAATTCCGGGTCGCGTCAGTCGTCCAGAATTCCCTTGCCCTTGTAGCCCTTCAGAACGATACGGTCATACCCATTGGACGGGTCAATACCGAGCTCACGGTCGAGCTCGACTGCAACGCCACCACGGTTGTAGACCAGAAGCGCCAGTGGCACGCTGCCGCGGTACTGCTTGATGAGGCCGCGAAGGTGCCTGAAGCCGATCGTGAGGTTGAGGTCGCGATCGTACAGGTCCTCACGCGTCACACCAGGCACATAGCCCCGCGCAGTCGGCAGCATGAGCTGCGTCAGCCCGACCGCACCAACAGGGCTCAGCGCCGTCTGTTTGAACTGGCTCTCCAGCCGCACGAGCGGGAAGGCCAGTGCCGGATCGATCCGTTCCGCCACTGCAGCATCGTAGATGGCGGTGGACAGATCCGTGGTGATCTTGTAGCGCCTCGAATAGTTGTAGATCGCGTTGAGCCGCTCGAGCTGCTCGCCCTCGAACGCGCGTGTGCCGTTGCGGTTCTCACGATCTCCAGCGACCAGCGACGTGTCGGCCGCGACGGCCACCGATGGCTCCCAGCTGCGAGCGGCCATCACCGCTGCCGCAAAAAGCCCCACCACCATCACCACCGCCCTGACACGACGACGGCGACGAAGTGCGTCGCCGTAATGCACGTAGGTGCCGCGAAGGTCCTTCATAGGGCCCTCTCTATTGAATTCCGCCCTTGGCCTGCATTTCCGGCCAAGCCCGGTGATTGTCACACAGGCGGAGGCTAAGGGTGCAAATCGCGGACCCAGTCGCCCGATTTTCCGCCATGTTTTTCAGTGACAGTAATTTCGCCAATCTCGAGGTCCCTATCCAACCCCTTCACCATATCAAAAATTGTGATGAGCGTCACAGAAGCTGCGACAACCGCCTCCATCTCCACACCAGTTTGTGCTGCCGTTTTGGCCGAGGCGGTCACGCGTGCTCCGGGAAGGGAATCGTCGAGATCAATCGTTAGGTCCACATCGGTCAGCGGAATCGGATGGCAGAGCGGCACGAGTTCCGACGTGCGTTTGGCCGCCATGATGCCGGCGATGCGAGCGACGGCGATGACGTCGCCCTTGCGGGT
>CBIHMX010000403.1:0-3386 GCA_966211115.1 uncultured Gemmatimonadaceae bacterium
GTTTCAGGGCGGGCACCGCACCGAAATCGGGGGCTGACCCCGAGTTGTCCTCGAGCTTACCGGTCCCTGATCGAGCAGCCCTTTTCGCCACCGTCGATGATGCGGTGGCCGAATTCGCGGCAGGCGGCCAGTGCCGCCGATTGCGTCGGAAACGTTTCAGGACTCGAGAAGGCGCGCATCCGGACGCGGCTTCCGATCAGGACGTCGACCGTCCAGTGTCCCGATCCGTTGATCTGGAAGGTGCGCGGGGTGATGGCGAATCCACGGTAGTGGGTGGGAACGACTACCGTTTCAAAGGCTCCCCGTGAGGTCGCCCGTGTTGCCCGGGGAACCTCCACCGACTGGTCGCCGGTGGAGGTGGCGGGTCCTGCACCGCCTGACGACATCTCAGCGCGGGAGGAGAACGGTATCGATGGCGTGAATGACGCCGTTCGAGGCGCGGATGTTCGTCTTCACGATGCGCGCCTGGTCCACGTGATACTTCCCGGCGGTGGACGTCAGCTCGAGCGAGTCGCCGAAATGCGGCGCGACGGTGCGCGACTTCAGCTTCGGCGCCTTCACCCGTCCGATGACGACGTGATGACGGAGCATCTCGCCGAGGCGGACCTTGTCGCTGAACAGGTTATCGCGCTCTTCATCGCTCATTTTCTCGAACGCGCGATCGGTGGGGGCGAACACCGTAATGGGGCCGTCGGCGCGCAGCATGTCGGTCAGGCCCGCGTCGTCGACGGCCTTCGAGAAGGCATTGAGGCGGGTAATGGCCGAGCAGGCATCGAACACCGAATCGGCGATATAGGGCGACGGTTCCGCGGCGGGCTTCACCGGACTTCCCGCCTGGCGCTTCGGCGATTTTGCCGTGCTGCCGGGGGTAACGGGACGGTCGTCCGAGGGATTCGTGGCTGATGGCTTCATCGTGGCTCCGCGATTTCGGGGACATGCAAGCAAGCCGCCGAGGCAGAGGTTGTCAATCTTGTGACCTGAACATAAGTTTGACAACAACTCATCCCACGCCCGTGAAGAACGATCGCACCGCCAGGCGCGCCCGTACGCACCGACACCCCATGAAGGTCGTCACGAGGCGCACGGGTCTCAGCCCGGAGCTGCTGCGCGTATGGGAGCGCCGGTATGGCGTCGTCAGCCCCGGCCGCACGCACACCGGCCGGCGCCTCTATTCCGATGCCGAAATCGAGCGGCTGCACCTGCTGTATAAGGCGACGCTCGGCGGGCGCAGCATCGGGCTCATCGCGCACCTCTCCGCGTCGTCGCTGGCCACGCTGATCAGGCAGGACGGCGATGCGCAGCCGAAAGCCGCGAAAGCGAGTCAGCCATCGCCGGCCGCGCCGCCTAACGCCGATGGGTTCGTGCGAGCGAGCCTCGCCGCGGTCACGCGTTTCGAACCGGCCGCACTGGACGCCGCGTTGCGCCGCGCCGGCATTGCGCTCTCCGCCCCGGACTTCCTGAAGGCGGTCGTCGTTCCCGTTCTCAACAGCGTTGCCGCCCAGTGTCGCGAAGGCACAATGCGTTCGATCCACGGCCGGCTGACGGTGCTCGTCGTGCGCCGTGTGCTCGTCCGGATGATCGATCCGGCATCGGCGGCCGCGACGATGCCGCGGCTGCTGGTCACGACCATTCGCGGTCAATCGAATGGAATGGGTGCGATCCTCGCCGCCGCGGCGGCAGCGGCCGAAGGCTGGAACGTGACCTGGCTTGGCGACGAACTGACCGCGGAAGACATCGCCGAAGCAGCGAAGCTGTTGCGCGTTCGTGCCGTGGGGCTCGGGCTTTCCCTTCCCGACGGTGACCTTGCGGTTCGCGACGAAGTGCGTCGGCTGCGCGAGCAGCTTCCGGCGCGCGTAACACTGATGACGCGCAGCGAAGCTGCGAATGAGCCCCGCACCCTGGACGAAATCGGATCCATCCAGTTATCCGACCTCGAGGCGTGGATATCGCAGCTTCGTGGGACGGCCAAACCGTCTGCCCCGCCGCGCGCCTGACGTTGCCGTCAGAGGACCGGCGGGTAGTTTCGTGCCGAGTCGGTTGCTTCGCGCGATGAGTCGTAGCGCGTGAGACTGTCTTCGACGCCGCGGACGCCCCGTACACCCTCGATGCACTCCACCAGTTCGTCGGCTTCGTCGTCGAGTACCGCACCCGTGAGCATGACGACGCCATCATCGACGTCGACCTGAATGACGCTGGGGTGTGAAACGACCCGGCCAAGTTCGGCGCGCACCCGTTCCTGCACCACGGTGTCATCGGCCTCGTCCGGACTGAACGGTCGGCGAGCAGCCGCAGCCAGGCCACGTGCGTGATTGGCGAGGTCGCGACTGGTCTTTTCGACGGTATCGCTGGTGCGATGGGCAAGGCTGGTAACCCGGTCGGCGATGAGGCGTCGCCGGCGCCGGCCGCGCGCGGGGTCGAGCAGGTACATGGCCGCAGCGCCGATCCCGGCAGCCAGCAGCACCGCGGCAGCGGCCTCTGGTTGATGACGTGGTGGTGTGGCGGGTGACCGCATCCGGCGCGGCGTGAGGATTCCAGACATGATAGGCTCCCTTTCTGCCTGACGAGTGAATTTCGTCCGAGACAGGTTGTACACGGCAACCCGCAGATTGCTCGGCCGGGAACGCCACCGGAGTCAGTGGCGAGGCTGCTTCGGGAAAAGGCGGGCATCGCACCGTGCCTGACGGGGTACAGTCTGGTCGAGTGCATCCGCGTTATGCACTCGTCAACTGTTGAACGCGCCTGCTGATACATGAACCGGATAGTGACATGACAATCACAACTGCGCACACGCGACATCTCGCAGCCGTCGGGCTGCTCGTGCTGGCCTCGGTTGGTTGCAGCAAGGCCACGCCGGAAACGGAAACCGCCGCTGGACCCGCGACGATGAGGCTGGCTGTCCAGAACAGTTCGGAATTCCCGGTCAACGTGTTCGCCATGCCGTCCCTGCCATCCGCGAGGATTCGGCTGGGGAGCATCAGCGCGTTGAGCTCGGGCCAGCTTTCGTTACCGCAATCCGCGATCGGCCCCGGTGGAACGCTGAAGGTCGTGGTCGACGCGATCGGATCCAACACGAACTGGGTGTCGCCATCGATCACGGTGTCATCTGATACACGACCCTGCCTCAGGGTGCAGTCAGATGCGTCGGGCGACCTCGGACGCAGCACGCTCTACCCGCAGATCAGTGGTGGGTCTGGCTGTTCCTGATCCGTCGGCGATCGTTGAATTCAGCGGGGAGATGTTGTCGAGGCCTCGCCGCCTGACGAGAAAGGCTCGCCGGGCGGCGAGCCTTTGATGTGCCTGGATCGGCGAGAGCGGGCGACCGGACTCTAACCGGCGACGTCCAGCTCGGGAAGATGGCCTGCTACTAACTGAATTACGCCCGCTGG
>CBIHMX010000404.1:0-3382 GCA_966211115.1 uncultured Gemmatimonadaceae bacterium
CCTGACGAGCGCGGATCGGCCAACCGGCTCGCGGTTGCGCTCATGGTGCTGGTGGTGCTGCTCTCCGCGATTGAACTCTTCGTCAGGCGCCGAGCACCTGCGCGGCGAGTGCTGGAGTCGGCTGCGTGACCACTCGTGAGCGCGTCCAGGCAACCGGCCGGTTCCTCGCCGCCATCGCGTCAGGCAGGAGTCTGCTCCTCGGTGCCGCGGTGGCGCTGGCTGTCGTCGCCGCGACCTGGCCGTGGGCGTCGCAGGTTCCCGCTGGTTGGCGATTCGGTGTCGCGCTCGTCGCCGGATCGATCACCGCATGGTGGGCCTATCGGCGGGTACGCGGACCAGGATTCGACATCGGCGCTGTTTCGCTGTGGATCGAAGAGCGCGTCCCCGTGCTCCGATATGCGCTGGTGACTTCGATCGAACCCGGTGCACCACCCGCGCTCGACCGAAGTGTGGCCGCGGTGGATTGGAATCCCGCCACGCGAAGCGCCGCGCGACGCTCGCTCCGATGGCCGCTCGCGGCTGTGGTCGCGTCGGCCGCCCTCTTGACCATTGCGATGGCGTTTGGGCCGGCGGTGACACGATTCGCCGATCGCGTGACCGGGCAATCGCGAAGCACACCGGGACTCCTCGACGTCAGGGTGCAGGTGCAACCTCCGCGGTATAGCCGGCTCGGCGCTGAATCGTTCCGGAATCCACCGGTCGTTCGTGCACTCGTTGGCAGCCAACTGCGAGTGACTGTCGCTGGGGTATCGATCGCTGAATTGAGCGTCGGCGATGAACCTGTCCTGGACAGTACCTGGCGAGTCGGGTCGCAGCCGGCGGCGCTGCGGGTGCGGTCCGGTGACGACTCACGGCTGATCGCCATCGATCCCGTCCCCGACAGTACGCCGGTCGTGTCGCTGCGATCGCCCGCGAGGGACACCGTCCTGGCCGCGCCCGATGGTGAGTTCACGTTAGGTGCCGACGTGCGGGACGACCTCGGCCTGCGCCGGGCGGCGTTCGAGTACATCGTCAGTTCCGGCAGCGGCGAATCGTTCACCTTCCTCTCGGGCACGATTGCGGCGCGCCAGCTTTCCGGCGCCCGCGAGACCACGATTTCCGGGGAGATCTCGATTGCCGGGCTGAAGCTCAAGCCGGGCGACTTCATCCACATACGTGCAGTGGCGACCGATCTGCGTGACGACACCGCGTCTGCCCGTGGTGCCTCCGAGACGCGCACTATCCGCATCGCCCGCGCCGGGGAATTCGATTCCGTCTCGGTCGAAGCCGCGGCGCCGCCGGAAGAAGACAAGGCGGTCCTCAGCCAGCGGATGCTCATCAACCTGACCGAAGCCCTCGTCAGGCGGAAAGCGAGACTCGCTCGCACCGTGTTTGGGGACGAATCGCGCACCATTGGTCGCGACCAGGCCCGTCTCCGCAAGCAGGTGGGTGATATCGTCTTTTCACGGCTTGGAGACGATCCCAGCGGCGAACATTTCCACGGTGATGGGCACCAGCATGAAGGGCAGGAGCTGCGGCCCGCGATGACACCCGAGGAAGTGCTCAAGGCGGCCGATAATGCCACCAATGCCGCAGCCGGAAAGATGCTGGATTTCGAGAGCGACGAGACGCCGGTCGTTGCCGTGAACCGTCCGTTGCTCGAAGCCTACAACTTCATGTGGGATGCGAGCCGGGAGTTGAATCAGGCCGCGCCCGAGCGCGCGCTTCCTCCGATGTATCGCGCGCTCGAAGCCATTCAGCGGGCGCGTTCCGCCGAACGGCTCTACCTGCGCAGTCGCCCGCCGCGCGCCGTCGTCGATGTGGATCGGGCGCGATTGCAGGGCAGGGAAAAGGGATCACCGGCCGCGCGCGAGTCGCGCGCGCTCGCCACGGGCGTTGCCCGTGTCGCGCTCGCGCGCTTCGCGCGCCTGGTGGCGCTGGCCCGCACCGATGCCGCCGCGGCGGCCGATTCGCTCCTCATGTTGCGCATCGACCTCGTTGGCTCCCTCAGTACCGATGGCGCGGCCGTTGCCGCCGATGCCGCGACCGCACTTCGCGATGGCCGCGACGCGTCGGACCTGCTGGCCACGTTCCGGTCAGCGTTAGGCGCCGGCGCTGTCGCCACCGACTCGCTCTCGCGGTGGAGCAGCGCCCGGTGAGTGAATTCGTCTTCGCCACCGCGCAGTACGAGTCCGGCGACTGGGACTCGGCGCCGCTCGTGCCCGCGAATATCATCGACTCCATCGCCCGTTATACCGAGATCCCGGTCGCACCGACGGGCGTCGTCGTGGCGCTGTCGTCCGCCGACGCACTACGCTACCCGTTCCTGTTCATGACCGGGCACCTGCCGGTCCGGTTCACCGAAGCCGAGCGCACCGGTGTGCGGCGGTTCCTCGACCGGGGCGGGTTTCTGTTTGTCGATGACCACAACCACGACATCGACGGGCAGTTCCACAAGACCGTGACCGAGGAGATCGAACGCGCCGCCGGTCCGCTCGTGACCGTACCGAAGAACCATGAGCTGTATTCCGCGTTCTTCAGGTTTCCGGAGGGGCCGCCTAACACGAGCCACGAGCTCAACGGCTGGGGCGACAACCTCATCCATCGGGAGCTGAAAGCGGTCAGGCGCGGCACACGGATCGCACTGCTCTACAGCAACAAGGACTACAGCTCGGAGTGGAGCTACCACCCCGAGAACAAGCGCTTCTACAGCGTCGACAACACACGGTTCGGCGTCAACGTCATCGTGTATGCGCTCACCCGGTAGCGCGCGGCTGCTCGCCGAGCGCGTCCTGCGGGGAATCAGCGTGCTGGCCCTGCTCGTTATCGTTGCCAGGCTCTGGTCCGGGGCCGGCGGAACGGGCGTCGTGGGTCGCACGCACACGTCCGGTCTCGATTCGGCACTGGTCACATGGTCGGCACTCCCGCCGGCCGGGGCGATCGTCGACGCCGACACATTGCCGGCTCCGGTACAACGAGATTGGCTCGTCGCGCTCCGGCGCACCGGAACGGAGGTACGCTGGACGTCGGCCGACTCGTCAGGCGGCGCGCTGGTGATCGAGGCTGGGCCCCAGCCGGGAGCGCCTGCCCGCGTGGTGGCTCTTGTGGAGCCGGCGCGGAGCGTACTGCTCGCCGATGCGCTGGGACAGATTGATTCAGCGACCGCGACTGACGATGGCGTCGTCTCGTGGCGCGCCAACCCGATCGGCCTGGCCAGCGCCAACGTGCATAACGCGATTGCCACCGCCGCACCGCGGGATTCGTTCTCACTGCGACCGGTGCTGGTGGTGGGACAGGCGGGGTGGGAATCCCGGTTCGTCGTGACGGCGCTCGAGGAAAGCGGTTGGACCGTCGCGGCCCGGCTGAGCGTCGCGCCCGGCGCCGTCGTCAGGCAGGGCGGCAC
>CBIHMX010000405.1:0-3380 GCA_966211115.1 uncultured Gemmatimonadaceae bacterium
ATCATAAAGCGTCTCGAGCTGCACGCTTGGCGGAAACTGCTCGCGCATCTGCGCCACGAGCGCATTGACGGCGTTCGCGACGGCCACGGTGTTGGTGCCGGGCTGCCGCTGCACGCCGAGTATCATGCCGCGCTTGCCGTTGTACCAGCTCGCGATCTTGTTGTTCTGGACGTCATCGAGCACGTGGGCGATGTCGCCCAGCTTGACCGGCACGCCGTTGCGATAGGTGACGACCAGCTCCCGGAAGCCGGCGGCGTTCTGGAGTTGCCCCGTGGCCTGGACCGTGTATGCGGTATTGGGCCCCCACAGGACGCCGGTCGGCATGTTGACGTTCTGCGACGAAATCGCGTCCGCCACTTCGTCGATCCCGATCTTCTGGTAGGCGAGCTTCATCGGATCGACCTGGATGCGCACCGCGTACTTCTGCGACCCGAAGATCTGCACCTGCGCCACACCGGGCACCATCGAGATCCGCTGCGCCATCATCGTCTCGCCGTACTCGTTGAGCTGCGGCATCGGCAGCTGGTCCGAGGTCAACGCGAAGTACAGGATCGACTGGGCCGCCGGGTTCACCTTGCGCGAGGATGGCGGGAGCATGCCCGGCGGCATGTTCCGGCTCGCCTGGGAGATCGCCGACTGGACGTCCTGCGCGGCGGCGTCGATGTCACGATCGAGCGTGAACTGCATCGTGATGGACGTCGACCCCAGGTTACTGATCGACGTAATGGCATCGATGCCAGCGATCGTCGAGAACTGCTTCTCGAGCGGCGTCGCCACGGCCGAGGCCATCGTTTCCGGACTCGCGCCGGGGAGCGTGGCTTGCACGCTGATGGTCGGGAAGTCGATCGTCGGGAGGTCGCTTACCGGCAACTTCGTGTATGACACCAGGCCGAACACGACGATGCCCAGCATAACGAGGATCGTGGCGACGGGACGCTTGATGAACGGATCGGAGAGGCTCACTTCTCGCTCCCTCCGGCATCGACCGCGCTCCGGATCTCGATCCGGCTGCCGTTGGCCAGCCGCGATTGCCCGTTGACCACTACGCGTTCGCCGGCCGAGATGCCCTGGACGATGGTCGTCATGTCACCAACCGGCCGTCCCGCCTGCACAGTGCGCAAGGTGACGGTGTTGCTCGTATCGACAACAAAGACCGTCGCCCCGGTCTGCCCCGCCATCAGTGCACGGGTGGGGACGACGACTGTGTTAGGCTCGACGGCCAGGTGAGCCGTGACCCTGACGTATTCACCCGGCCAGAGATGATTCGCGCCATTCGCGAACTGGGCCTTCGCCATGACGGTCCCGGTCAGCGAATCAATCGCATTGTCGATGAAGGAGAGCGCCCCGACATCGTCCATGGTGACGCCATCGGACCGCGCGACGCTGACCCGCACCCTGCCCGCACCCGAGCGTTCGCGCAGCGACGCAAAGTCCTTCTGCGAAACAGGGAACCGCACCAGGATGGGCTGAAGCTGGTTGATCACGACCAGTGGGGACCCGCCTGGCCTGACAACGTTACCTTCTCGCACGAGCAGGCTGCCGGTCTTGCCCCCGATCGGGGCGGTGATAGTCGAATAGCCGAGGTTGAGTTGCGCCGTCTCGACCGCGGCGCTATCGGCGACGAGCGTGGCCCGCAGCGACGCCGCATTCGATTCGGCCTGGTCGGCCTGCGCCCGCGTCACGTAATCCTTCGCGACCAGGGCGCGATAACGTTCCGCGTCGCGCCGCGCGTTCGTTGCCAGCGCGTCGTCGCGCGCCAGGGCGGCCTGCGCCTGCCGCAGCGCGGTTTCGAACGGTCGCGGATCGATGCGGAACAGCACCTGGCCTTTCGTGACGGCATCTCCCTCACGGAACGCGACGTTCGTCAGCAGGCCGCCGACCTGCGCCTCGACGGAAACGGTCTGCATGGGCTCGACGACGCCATTTGCGCTCAGCTCCAGCGGCGCAGCAATGGCGGTCGCGGTCGCGACTTCGACCGGCACCGCCGGCGCCTCTTTCGTTTCCGCGCCTTCGCCCTTCGAGCAGGCCACAGTGGCGACGGCCGCCATAACGAGGCGCAAGGCGGTGAGCGATCTCCACCCGGAGTTGATCAACGTCATTTGCGTGATACAGGGTCGCGGGAGAGGAACGGCTCTCCGTGAATGCCAAGTGTGCCGACGTCGTGCGAGAGTTGAGCGAGCGCTTGTCGCCACTGCCACTGAGTCTGGATCGATTGTGCACGCGCGGCGGCGAGCGCCGATTGCGCGACGAGGAGGTCGACGATCGTGCCGACCCCCTCGCGATACCGTCCCGCGGCGACCTGCTCGGACTGTTCCGCCGCGGCGAGAAGCTCCTCGGCCGTCCTCAGCCGTCGCATCGCCGTCTGTAGTCCGGTATGCGCAGTCACCACCTGTAGCGCCACCTGCTGCCGCAGCGCGTCGCTTCGTGCTTGCGCGCCGACGACGTCGGCTTCCGCGGCATGAACGCGATACCTGTTCGCCCAGCCCGTGAACACCGGCATCTGCAGACCAATGTTCAGCGTGTAGTTGCGGCCCGACGTGCCAATCACGCTCGACGAGGTATAACCGCCACTCGAGCTCAACGCGAGCGCGGGCCTCATTGCCGCGCGTGCCACGCGAGCCGCGGCACTTGCCGAGAGGACAACCTCGCGAGTCGCGGCGAGGTCCGGCCGCGACGCTTCCGCCAGCGCGATCAGGGAATCAACTGCCATCGTCACCATCATCGCTGAATCCAACGGCGCGATCGTCGGACTGTTGAATTGCGTCGTGGCCGGGAGTCCCATGGCCACCGCGACCACGCTCCGGGACACGGCGAGCTCGCCGTCGATCGTCTCCAGGTCGAGCTGTGCCTGCGCGAGGGCCGTTTTCGCCTGGAGTTCGTCAGCGATGGTCGCCAACCCGACCTCGTGTCGTTCCTGCGCCGCTCTCAGGTTGGCTTCCGCCTCGGTCACAGCGGCCTGCTGCGCCTCTCGCAGCGCGCGGGTGCCAAGGTACTCGTAGACCGAGGACGAGGTGGCAAGGATGGTGTTCTGGATGTTCACGTTATGCGACAGACTGGCCGCCAGCGCCGTACGCCGGGCGAAGTCGATCCGGCCGGAGCGGCCACCGAAGTCGAGTACCAGGTATGACAGCGTCGCCACGGGCCCGAACAGCGTCCGTTCTTCGGCGGGGCGGAGCGAGCTCGCGAGTGACAGCGTGCGCGACGTCGCGACCCCCGCGGTCACGGTGGGCATCAACTCGCCGCGCGCCGCGCCATAATCATCGGCCGCCCCGACCGCTGACGCCCAGGATTGTCGCGTCACCGGGTTGTTCTGCAGGGCGAGGTCGACGACCTGCGCGAGCGTCAACGACTGGAGGTCGGGAACGTCGGGAACGGCGGCG
>CBIHMX010000406.1:0-3371 GCA_966211115.1 uncultured Gemmatimonadaceae bacterium
CGTCAGCGGCGATGTCGAGGATGCCCGAGAACTTCGCCTCGGAAGCACGCAGCGCGGCGATCAGCGCGGATTGGTCGTCGGCAGGATTTCGCTGGTCAGGCACGACCGAACGATAACCAGCGACTCAAGGTCAGGTCTGTCCTTCTTCTGTCAGGAGTCCAAGCTTGAGGGCAAACTGCACGTATTCGGCACGATGGCCGAGGCCAAGCTTCTCCTGGATGCGTTGCTTGTAGGTGTCGACGGTCTTGGGACTGATGAACAGGCGCTCCCCGATCTCCGGTGCCGAATACCCCTGCGCCACGAACCGGAGTACATCGCGTTCGCGCTGCGTCAACGACTCGTAGCGCTCGCGCTCCTCGTGAACGGGATCCTTCCGGCGAAGCCCCTTGATCAGCACTCCCGAGGCACTCGGGCTCACGTAGTTATCACCGTACGCCACCGCGCGAACAGCGCTGACGAGTTCCTTGTCGGCCGCGCTTTTCACCAGGTACCCGCTGGCTCCGGCTTCGAGCAGCGGCACGAGGTATTCCTCCTCGACGTGCATCGTCAGGACCAGGATCTTCGTCGGAAGTTGCCGGGCCACGATGGCCTTCGTCGCCGCGGTACCATCCATGTCCGGCATGGACAGGTCGGTGATCAGCACGTCGGGATTCAATCGTTCGACGAGGTCGACCGCCTCACGTCCATTACTGGCTTCGCCGACGACGACCAGGTCCTTGGCGGTGCCGAGTACTGCGCGCAGCCCCGCGCGGACGACCGCGTGGTCGTCGGCGAGCACAATGCGGATCTGGTCTCCAGGCATCAGGCAGCGTGCGTTTCAGGAGTGAGGGCGTCGTTCACATCTATAATAGCAGCCGGCGCGACGGGTAGCCGAATCGAGACCCGTGCACCCCCCGAGGGGTCACTGCGCACCTCACAGCTCCCGCCCATGAAGGCAAGCCGTTCGCGGACCAGCCAGAGACGGGTAGTCACCGCAGGCGACTTGTCCGGTTCAGCGGCCGCCCCATTGTCGTTGACCTCGACGTTCACTTCGGCATCCGCGGCCCGGATCGTAATGCCGATGCGGGTTGCGCCATGGATGCTCGCGCTGCGCACGGCCTCCTCGGTCGCACGATACAGCAGCGCCTTGTCGGGCGGAGTCACGTGCCGCATCGACTCGACGTCTTCATGCCTGACGTGGACATGGACTCCGGCGTACTCCTTTTCCACGGCACGTGCGAGCTGTCGCACAGCGGCGATCAACCCGAAGTCATCGAGAAGGCTCGGGTGCACGCGGCTCGAGAGTTCACGCAGGTCCTCGATGCCCCGCTGCGCGATCTGTCGGGCAGCCTCGATGTGCCGGCGGCATTCGCCGTTTTCGTCGCACTCGGCCAGGGCCGCCGACAGGCAGTAGGTCAGGCCGGCCAACGACTGGGCGTGCGATTCCTGCAGGACGCGGGCGACGTCGACGCGCTCCTGGTTCTCGTGCCGCAGCACGCCTTCCGTCAGCGCCCTCACCCGCAACCGTTCCTCTTCGTTCGACGCCAGCAGCAGGTTGAGCGCATCCGACAGCTTTTCGATACCGCGATCGGAAACCGCCGACCATGGAACGCGGGCCGCCAGGTCACCTTTCCAGAAACGCTCCGCCGTCTCTTCCAGGTCCCGGATTGGACGGAGAGCGATCGTGACGAGCGTGGCGTTGACGACAAGCGCCGCCAGCAGAGCCACGGCCAGCACAGCGACCATTCTGTAATCTGCGCCACGCATCCGATGGTCCACGTACGTGGCCATCAGTGCGCCGATAACGATCAGTGCGTTCGCTCCCGCGAGCTTCGCTGCCAATGGCAGCCGGAGCAGGCGGCCGATGATCGTGCGCCGCGACGGGAGACCGAGCAGGAATGGGTGCGCTTCGGCAGTCATGTTACTTCTCCACGACGAGTACGGTGACCATGCCGAACATCCCATGGTCCGACTCCGCGTGCGGCAGGATGTGGCAATGGAAGGCCCAGGTACCCGGGTTGGTGCAATTCACGATCACGTCCCAGCGTTCGCCGGGCGCGATGTTGATGGTGTCGCACCGCCACGGGGCGGGCTGCGGCCAGCCATCCTTGTCGATCACGGTCATGTGCATCCCGTGCAGGTGCATGGGGTGGATCATCATGCCTTCGTTCATGTAGCGGATGCGGATCTTCTCGCCCAGTTTCGCGACCAGCGGCTGCGTGGCCGGAAATCCCTTTCCGTTCAGGGTGTAGCCGTGCATGCCGTCGTTGAGGATCATGGTGAAGTCGCGATCCACCTGTTCGATCGGCCGCGGGTTCCTCGGTTCGACGATGAACGCGCCTAACAAGCCGAGCCCGACCTGCTTGGCCGCGTTGTGGTGCGAGTGGTACATGTGGGAGCCCGCGTTAGGTACCGTGAACTCGTAGGTGTACGACGCGCCGGGCTTGACGGGCGGCTGGGTGATGAAGGGGACGCCGTCCTGGTCGACGGGGATCTCGAGGCCATGGAAGTGAATGGCGGTCGACTCCGTCAACTGGTTATGCAGGATGATGCGCACGCGATCGCCTTCCCGGACGCGGATCTCGGGGCCCGGCACCTGGCTGTTGTACGCCATCGCGGGCACCGTCTGTCCGGGCGCGACTTCCCATCGCATCTCGGTTGCCGTCAGCTCGAAGACCTTGACGCCGGCGTCCATGCGCGGCGCCATTCTCTGGCATCCCAGGCCTTCGGTCTTCGCCGGGAACGCCTTGATCCCCTTTTCGTGCATCGCGTCCATTTCATCGGCCTTGGCCGCGGTCGACACTGGCGCCGCGGCTGCGGCGACATGCGCCTGACTCGCCGAGTGCGACGTGGACTGGGCATTGGCGACCGAGTCGTCCCGGCTGCAGGCCGCCAGCCCACCAACAGCGGCCGCACCGACGGCTGATTTCTGCAGGAACGAGCGGCGATCGATCTTCTTCATCGAGGACATGGCTGGCGATGTAAGTGTGGGCAATTCCTTCATCTCAATGACGCAAACCGGGGGGTCTCCAACCGTCGGGCGTGAGACGGATTTTTTATCGGGAGAGCCCGCGCGCCCCTGTAGGGAGAACCCCGACAGAAACGGGGTCAGACGCCATTTCGAGGAGAGGGAGAGGAAATGGCGTCTGACCCCGTTTCCAGTGAAAGCGGGTGACTGGCGATGTTCTGCCAGCCACCCGTGTCGATGCGGACGGAGGGATCCGCATCGACTGCCCAGGATCGTTAGAACGCGACCACTGCCTCGAACATCCAGCCGCGGAACTTGCCGCCGTTCCGGATGTCGGTGCTCGGGAAGTTGTTGTACTGCTGGTTCACGTATTCGAGCTTGCTGAGCAGGTTGGGCGTCAGGAACCACCCGCCACCGAACTGGG
>CBIHMX010000407.1:0-3359 GCA_966211115.1 uncultured Gemmatimonadaceae bacterium
CCTCCAGGTCGCGGTCGCGGGCATGGCCCAGGCGATGCCGCTGGTGTTCCTTGGTGGGACGCCGGACGCGCTTGCCGTCAGCGAAGCGCTGGGCAAGTTCCTCAACGGTACGCCGAACCTCTCCATCACGGTCACCTCGATCGACCCCAATGGCATCGGGCTCGCCGAGTTCATGGCCGCCGAGAGCGACCCGATCCGGCCGGCCCGCAGTGCCTCGGCGAGCGCTCCGGGCCGGATCAGCTCCGCCCGGCTGGTGTTCACCAGGAGGGCGGTCGGCTTCATCAGCGCGAGGTCGTCCCGACCGATCAGGCCGGTGGTCCCTTCGTTCAGGCGGAGGTGGAGGCTGAGCACATCGGACTGCTCGAACAGCTCCTGCCGGCTCTCGGCGACCTGGAAGCCCTCGTCCTTCGCCCGCTCCAGTGAGCCCTGCCGCCCCCAGACCAGCACCTCCATGCCGAACGCCACGCCGATCCGCGCCACCATCGAGCCGAGTCGGCCCAAGCCGTAGATCCCCAGCGTGCGGCCACGCAGTCCCAACCCGACGGTGGACTGCCAGCGGCCCTTACGCAGTGCGGCGCTCTCCAGTGGGATGTCGCGCATCGCGGCGAGGATCAGACCCCAGGTGAATTCCACGGTGGGGTAGGACGGGCGGGAGGTCAGGGCCGAGGCCGCGATCACGCCGTGCCGCGTGCACGCATCGAGATCGATATGCGGGATATGACCGTTCTGGCTGATCAACTTCAGGTTCGGCAAGCGGCTGAGCAGCGCCTCATCGATCTTGGTGCGCTCGCGCAGCAGGACCAGTACGTCGGCGTCTGCCAGCCGCTCGGCCAGCACCTCCACATCGGCCACGGCGTCGTTGAAGACCGTCACGTCATGGCCCCGCAGTTTGCTGAAGCAGTCGAGGGTACGGACGACGTCCTGGTAGTCGTCGAGAATGGAGACATGCAGTCTCCGCGCAGATTCGGTCATGACCTCACGCATTCGTAGGTAGATCGGCCACCGAGGTGCCGGCGTCGATCGCCTCGCACTTCCGCTCCTCGAAGGCGGCCTTCGCGAGCGCCCGCTCCAGCACCTCCGCCGCCCGGGCGACCGGGATGAAGCACACGCCGGTCTCGTCCGCCACGACGATGTCGCCGGGCGAGACCCGGACACCGGCGATCTGGACGTCGCCGTTGATCTCCACCGTCTCGATCCGCCACTTTCCCGTCACCGGGGTGACCTCGGTGGCCCACACCGGATAACCCACCCGCCGGGAATGGCCGACATCACGGATGCCGCCGGAAATGACGGCTCCGGCCTCACCCTGCCGCTTGCCCGTCTGCGCCGAGATCCCGCCCATATTGGATATGCCCGCCACACCTTCGATCACGAGGATGTCGCCGGGCAGGGCCAGGTTGTGCGCCTCGAACTCCGCCATGCGATTGACATGCTCGGGCGCCGTTTCGTGAACTGCCTCGCGCTGCATGATGTTGCGCACTGTAAGCGCCGGCCCGACGATGTTCGCGGACGGCAGGGTCGGCTCGAGAACCGAGGCGCCGATGACCCCGGTGATTCCGAGCTCGTCCATGATGTCGGAGACCACGCTGGTCGCGTCGGTGATGCGCTTGAACCCCTCGATCAGATCCTCAGGCGGCCGTGGGGTGCGCATCAGTCGAATGCGTTCCGGACTGATTTTTCCGGTCAGCTTCGGTAGCACGTCTCCAACAGGAGCGTCCATCATCTCGACGAATATCCTTTCCGGGTCTCGCATCTCGGAATCCAGTCACCGACTGGGGTTCGGGCGGTCACGGCCCGGTACGTCCGGTGCGTTCGTGCTGCTAGCGTGACCCACTGCTCCGATTGGGTCCAATTCACAATCCGAGGGGGTAGCCATCACTCAGGTGAATAATGCGCGGCTCGACCTCAACCTGCTCCTGGTCATCGAAGCCGTCATGCTCGAGCGGAACGTGACACGCGCCGCGACCAGCCTGTCGATGAGCCAGCCGGCCGTCAGCAACGCACTTCGGCGTGCCCGTAGACTGATGCAGGACCAGTTGTTCCTCAGGGTCGCCGACGGCGTTCAGCCCACGTCACGGATGCTGGCCATCTGGCCCGAGCTCCATCGTTCACTGGCGACGATCAGGTTTTCGATCACACCTCAGCATTTCGATCCCCGTACGGATCCGACCGGTTTCCGCCTCTCGGTCACGGACAGCCTCGCGGCTGAGGCGGTGTGCGGCATCACACTGAAACTGAGGGAGACCTCGCCCTACGCCCGCGTCGCTTTCTCGTTCCACACCAACGCCAGCTCGCTGGACGGAATCGAGCGCGGCACATTGGACTGCTCGGTCGGCATGTTTCCCGCGCTTCCTCGCGACATCCACGTGCGGGCCCTTCGCACAGAGCACTATGTGTGCGTGATGCGCCGCGAACACACGTTGGCGCGAGACATGACGTTGAATCAATTTGCTGCCGCGGAACACGTGTTGGTGACGCCGTCCGGTATGGATCTGGGTGTGATCGACGGCTGGCTCAGCCTGCAGGGTCACACCCGGACGATCGTGGCCGTCGTCAATCGCTTCGCCGACGCGTTGCGGATCGTTACGGAAAGCGACCTGTTGACGTGTGTGCCGAACGGTTTCATCGATGGGCATGGCCAATCACTCATCGCACAGCACGAATTGGCGGTCCGCCCATTGCCGTTCGAAACCGAGAAGCTGAGCTACAAACTCATTTGGCACGAGCGGCTGCACAACCACCCCGCTCACCAGTGGTTCCGCTCGCTCGTCAGTGATTTCTGCGAAACGCCGGCCGTCAGTCCAGAATGAGCGGATCACTGCGCCGCGGCATCAGCAGCAGGGCGCCGATCACGGGCACGGTCGGCACGATCAACCCAAGGAAGACGTGGTGGGTGAAGGCCGGCCAGAACAGATTCCACGATGACAACGGAATGGACGCAACTGCGAATCGCTGGTGGCGCGCAGGGCTTCCACCGGCTTCCGGTCCTCGTCGCCGAGAACGAGGGTCTGTTCGAGAAGAACGGAAGACCGAGTACCAGTGGCTCGGCTCGGCTCCTTCGACAAAGCCACGGCCGCAGTGCGCGACGGCGACCCGGACCTCGCAGTGCGCGACGGCGATGCGGACCTCGCCATCACGGCTCCGGAGGACGTGATTTCCGACCGGGCACACGTGACCGTCTGTGGTCCGGTGAATTCCTCGATCGCAGCATGTCCGATGCCCAGAGCGCCGGGATGGCGCTGATCGAGTCCACCGCATCTTTCGTCGTTACCGCCGCGATGACCGTCGGCCCGTCCCCGCGGTGGCGTCGGCCACCTCCGGCGTGCCGGCGACCGTGCTCGCGGCCGGTGTCGTGACCA
>CBIHMX010000408.1:0-3359 GCA_966211115.1 uncultured Gemmatimonadaceae bacterium
GTTCCCATGAACCTCGCCAGCGCCGAGCTGATCCCGGCGGCCGAGCGCGGCGTGAACCCGCAGGTCTTCGTGGACGACCTCGCCGACCGGTTCCGGTCGATGTGGTCGCGGTTAGGCATCTCGAACGACCAGTTCATCCGAACCACCGAGGCGGGACACAAGGCTGGTGTGCGCGCGCTGATCAAGCGCATCCACGCCAGCTCGCCGGACGACTTCTACGAGAAGACGTACGAAGGGTGGTACTGCGTCGGCTGCGAGCTGTTCAAGCGCGAGAACGAGATCGCCGACGGCAAGTGCGTGCTCCATCCGACGCGGGACCTGCTGTGGACGCAGGAGCGGAACTGGTTCTTCCGCCTCTCGCGGTACGGCGAGTTCCTGCGCCGGCTGTTCGACGACCGGCCGGAGTTCATCCAGCCCGACTCGCGCCGCAACGAGATGCTCGCGCTGCTGGCCTCGGGACTCGAGGATATCTCGATCACGCGGTCGAAGCTGTCGTGGGCCATTCCCTTCCCGATTGCGTCGTCAGGCGGGGAAACACAGGGCACCTGGGTCTGGTTCGACGCGCTGCCCAATTACCTGACCGCAACCGGGTATCCGGACGGCGGGTGGCGGGATCGCTGGCCCGCGGACCTGCACGTCATCGGCAAGGACATCACCCGCCTCCATTCGGTGGTGTGGCCGGCGATGCTGCAGTCGGCCGAACTGCCGTTGCCACGCCGCGTGTGGGCACACGGGTTCGTGAACTTCGCCGGGGAGCGCTTCAGCAAGTCGGCGGGGGTGAAACTCGACATCGGCGAGGCGGCCGCCCGCTTCGGACCGGACGCATTCCGTTACTTCCTGATGCGCGAGGTTCCGTTCGACACCGACGGCAACTTCAGCTGGGAACGGTTCGAGGATCGCTACGAAGCGGACCTGGCCAATGCGTTAGGCAACCTCGCCAGCCGGTCGATCGCGATGGTGGAGCGGTATCGC
Organism: uncultured Gemmatimonadaceae bacterium; assembly: GCA_966211115.1. Taxonomy (GTDB): domain Bacteria; phylum Gemmatimonadota; class Gemmatimonadetes; order Gemmatimonadales; family Gemmatimonadaceae; genus JABWBJ01. The sequence goes on from CBIHMX010000408.1 coordinate 973, forward strand.
GATGGCGTGGTGCCCGCTGGACCGCGGACGGCGGCCGACGCCGCCGATGCGGTCGACCTCGCCGCCTACCACGCCGCGCTCGACGGCAGCCGCGGCTACCTGCTGCACGAAGCACTGCAGGCCGTCTGGCGGATGGTGGCACGCGGTAACGAATACGTCGACCGCCAGGCGCCGTGGAAGCAGGCGAAAGATCCGTCGCAGTCGGCGGCGCTCGACGAGACGCTCGCGTCCCTCATCCGGCAGCTCGCCCGCTTTGCCGTCCTGCTCTACCCGTACCTGCCCGAAAAATCGGCACTGCTCTGGCAGCAGGTCGGCGGTCCCGGAGAGCTCAGCGATCAGCGATTCGCGAGCCTCATGTCGATGGACTGCGCCGGCTGGCGTGTCACGAAAGGCGCTGGACTTTTCCCGAAGGACAACGGCAAGATCGAGGTCTGACCCCGATCTTACGGGGGCGGCGGTCCGCCCGGTCCCGTCGGGCTGCCTCTGGTGATGCCCTTGATCGAAAAGACCAGAAGCCCGACGGCCCCGATGCCGAGCGTGTAGAGCGCGGCCGCGCGAACCGTCTTCGGCCGGTCCAGCTCCCGGAGTTCCAGGCTGCTGACCGCGTCGCGTGGGACCACGAGTTGCTCCCCGGTCCAGACCGTGGGGCGCTCATCGCCGCGCTTGAGCGTAGCGCTCATGGCGACGACGTAGCCCGAATCGCTGACCGTGAGAATCCGGCCATCGAAGCGGGTGACATTTTCCCCCATCAGCCGCGCGACCTGCTGTGAACCATCGGGCGTCAGGTGTCCGCGGTACGCTCCTCCAGGAACGAGATCGCCCGTGGGCGTGGGCACATACCGGTAGCACGCGCTGAACAGCGTGAGTGCAAGAACCGGGGTGCCCGTGACGCGCAGGATTCGGCCCTGGAGCATGAAAGCAGTCTACAGCGCCAGGAGCCAAGCGCAAAGAACCAATCACAACGGCAAAACGCGGGACCAGTCGACGGACATGCCGCGCTGGTCTCCGCGCTCCGCGCTTTGCCCTGCGTTATTTCTTGAAGTCCACCTTCGGCGCCTCCCTGTTGGCCGCGTCGGTCACCTCGAAGTATTCACGTGGCTTGGCGCCGGTGATCTTCGCCGTGATCACGATTGGAAAGCGACGGATGTACGTGTTGTGCCGCTGTACCGCCTCGTTGTAATCAGTGCGCGCGACAGCAATCCGGTTTTCGGTGCCAGTCAATTCGTCCTGCAGTCGCAGGAACGCCTGGTCCGACTTGATCTCCGGATACGCTTCGACGGCGATGTTCAGCCCCCGGACGGCCGTGGTGAGCTGCTCGTTGGCGTTCGCCATTTGCTGCGGATCGCCGCCGGTTATGGCGCTCTGCAGTCCGGCACGTGCTCGCGCCACCTGCGTGAACACCTCGAGTTCCTGCTGCGCCTGTCCCTTGACCGTTTCCACCAGGTTCCCGACCAGGTCGGCGCGACGCTGCAGCTGCACCTCGATCTGCTGCTTCGCGGCGGCCGCTGCTTCATCGTTGGTCTGGATGGTGTTGTAACCGCACCCGGTCGTACCGACAGCGATGAGTGCGACCGCTATGAAACCACGCATGGTTCTGCTCCTTTGGGTGAAAGTCCGTGACGCCTGACGAGTCGCGACCGCGCAAGGCGGTCAAACGGCACCCATCTCATGGTGGGCCCTGCGCATCGACCCAGTCAACCAGCGCTCCCACGCCGGCCAGATAGTTCGCGGTCACCGCGACTGCCTGGGTCGCATTCACCTTTGCGTCGCCTTTCGAGTGGCCGAGCACGCTCCGGAATGGTGCCCCCGGGATGCCGGTGACGCGTTCCACGCGCTCGATGACCGCGCGTGAATCCGCCGAGGGCTCTTCTCCGGCCACCCGCAACGCCGCGCGCAACAGCGACATGATCGACGACGCGCTGCCCTCGAGCATCTCCAGCAGGCTTTTCGGCTCCGCGCCTGACGAGAGCACGGCGTGCCGGATCCGCAGCAGTTTCGACTGGGCTTCGTGCTCGAGCTGCAAGCGCAGGTTTTCACGCTGCACGAGCGGCTTCTCGCCGGGCAATCCGCCGTGGAGGACGCGGTAGTGCGCGAGGATGTCGGCGTACTCCATGGGGAAGATGTCAGCGGACGTGTGCCACTCACTGACGGTGAGGGTCAGCGGCGGCGGGTGGCCGGCTTCACGCCAGGCGCGCGCCACCGCCGCTTCGCGCTGCAGGTGGGCCATGTCGATGGCGTCCACCAGCACGAGCACGTTCAGGTTCGGGCGCCGCGACACCTGTTCGCCGCGAGCCATGGACCCGTAGAGCGCGACACAACGCAGCGACTCGCCGTGAACGAGCGAAAGCTGCCTGACGAGTTCCTCGAGCGTCATCGTTGCCATATGG
>CBIHMX010000409.1:0-3348 GCA_966211115.1 uncultured Gemmatimonadaceae bacterium
GAGTTGAGCCGGTCGCCTACGGTACTGCCGGCTTCGACGACTGGCGCATGTAGCTTGTTAAGCCAGAAAATGTTCCGCCATTTCCTTAAAGTGCTTTCTAGGCGGTTGTGACGGAAGTCACTAATAGACAATTACGGGGGCGCTGTCAAGGAAGACCTCGGTCCTTCCCCCTGGGTCACACCCGATTATCCCCTTGTTGGGACACGACTTCCATGATCTTTGGTAACATTCGCCCGGCCAACTGCGTTAACGGGTTCCGGCAACCTGTGGGCTTCGGGCTGTGACAAAGTCTGTGAAACGCCATGGCGACTGATTTTCCGACGATTCAGCGAGCGATCGAGGGGGACGAGAGGGCGCTCCGCGCGCTCTGGTCGCAACACGCCCCGCACATCGACGCTGTCGTCCGCCGCCTGGCTGGGGACCCCGACCTGGCGGAGGACATCGCCCAGGAAGTCTGGATTCAGATCTTCCGAGCGCTGCCGACCTACCGTGGCGAGTCGCAGTTCGGGACGTGGGCGCATCGCATTGCGGTCAACCGCACGCTGAACGCGCTGCGCCGGTCGCGGCGGCTCACGAAGATCGAAACGGACATTGACGAGGAAACGGTCTCCGTGGATCACGGGGGTGACCGGGCGATGTTGCGATCCGTGATCGACGCCGCGGCGGCGCAGTTGTCGCCAGGCGCCAGGACGGTCTTCCTCATGCACGACGTGGAAGGCTACACGCACGAAGAGATCGCGTCGGAGTTAGGCATCACCGCCGGCGGATCGAAGTCGCAGTTGTTCAAGGCGCGGGCAAAGCTCCGGAAGTTGCTCGCGCATCTCGTGGACACTCCGGCCGATGACACAGGAAGAGAAAATGCCGCACCTGCTTATTGAACGGCTGGCCGAGCTCGCAGACAGCGAGCCAACCGCCGCTGAAGAAGAACACCTCGCCGAGTGCGCGATGTGCGCCGCGGAACGCGTGGCGTATTACCGCGTCGTCTCCATGGCGGCCGATGAGCGCCGGCGCATTGCCCCGCCCATTACGACGTGGGGCCTGTTGAGTGAAGAGCTGCGCGAACAGGGCCTGATCACGACGAAGGAACAGGCCACCGCCCGCACGATGTTCATCGCACGGGTCACGACGGTCGCGTGGCGCTCGGCCGCTGGCATCGCCATCCTCGTCGCCGGGCTGGTCAGCGGCCGGATGACGGCGGGCATGCCACTGCGGACGGCGCTGGCGTTAGGCGCGGGTGACCCGGCGAACGGCACCCAGGTCGCCCTGACGGCGGACGATTTCTCGTCCACCGCGTCGGCGATGCAGTCCCTGCAGCGCGCGCAGCAGGAGTACGAACGCGCCGCGCTGTACCTCGCCAATCACGACACGAGCACGTTCGAGGGGGCCACGGAGGCGTATCGCACCACGCTGGCCGCGCTCGATGAAATGGCCGAAACCTCGCTCCGGGCACTGAGCGAAGCGCCGGCCGATCCCATCATCAACCAGGTCTATTTCACCACGCTCGGCGCCCGCAACATGACGCTGGGCAAATTGGCGACGGCGCTGCCGGTTGGGTCGCGCCTGTCGCGGTTCTAGGAGAGTCGTTCAAGCATGAAACGCAGAAATATTGGGGTCAGACCCCAATTTCAGGTTCCGATGGTGTTGCTACTGGTGCTGGTCGCGGTTCCCGCGTCGGCGCAGTCGGACACGATCCGTGTCCGGACGGTGTCGACGTGGCAGAAGGATGTCGATCAGATGAGGAAGGAACTGCTCGATCGCCGGCGGATGGAGCGTGAGCTGGTGCGGATGCTGAACAACATCGAGCGGCAGCGCGAACTGGCGGCTGACTCGCAGTTGACCACTCTCCGCGCCCAGACGCAGCTGGTCGTCAACCGGTTGAGGGAGACGCAGGTCGAACAGGGTCGGCTGCGCAGCCAGCTCGAGTCGATGTGCGCCGAAGTGCAGAAGCCCGAAGGGTGGCTCGGCGTTCTGACGACGGGTATCCAGTTGCTCGACCGGCAGGAGAACGGTCCGCAGATCGTGCGGTTCCTCGAGACGCCGATCGTGGCGTCGGTCGATCCGGGATCGCCCGCCGAGCGTGTCGGACTCCGCGCCGGCGATGAGCTGGTGGAGATTGGTGGAAAGCGGCTGCTGCATGCCAACATCATCTTTGCGGACCTGCTCAAGCCGGGTGAGAAGATCCTCGTCAAGCTGCGTCGCGGCAACGAAGTGATCACGCTGGCGCCGAAGATCGAGCCGCTGCCCCAGGTGACGGTCGCACCGTGCACGTGGGTCGATGCCGGCACCGCCTACGTCATGGCGCCTCCGACCGCGCGGGCCGAGGTGTCTCCGGTGACGGGCACGTACGCCTACTCGTTCACGACGCCGCCGAGGGACACGATCAGCAGGGTTGTTGTTTCTGGCCGGCGTTCGCCGCAGGGTGGGGTCGCGGCGGGTTCGATGGCGCGGCTGCTCGGCAGCGGCGGGAATTCGCTGGCGGGCCTGGAGCTGATGGCGCTGAACGCAGAGTCAGGCCGCGCGTTCGGGGTCGAGCACGGGCTGTTCGTGAACCAGGTGCTCCCCGGTACGCCGGGTCGAGAGGCGGGTCTTCAGGGCGGCGACGTGCTGGTGTCAGCCGACAGCGTCGACCTGAGCTCCGTGCTTTCGCTGCAGCGGGTGATCAGCCGGTCGCGCGACCGCGTGGTGACGATCACGCTGATCCGCCGGGGCAAGACGGAGACCCTGAAGCTCCGCTGGTAACCCAAACCAGAGTTCGAGAGTTCGGGGTCAGACCCGGGGTCAGACCCGGGGTGTGACCCCGGGTCTGACCCCGAACTCGGTGCGTTGGGATGGCACAGGGTGCGGGACCAGGGTGATGCTCGGCGGCTCCGGCCGTGCAATGCTGGAGCATGGCTCGCCAACCACGATATAGCGCCCCCGGATACCCGCATCATGTCATCCAGCGCGGGAACAACCGGATGCCGATGTTCAGGGAGACCACCGACTACCTGGTCTTCCGGTCAAGTCTCCTGCAGGCGATACAGCGTTTCGAGTGCGACATCTACGCGTACGTGTTCATGACGAATCACGTGCATCTCCTGATGTCGTCGTCGATCGAGCGCGGAATCAGCCTGTTGATGAAGAACGTCGGCTCCCAATACGCGCGGTACTTCAACGATCGCTACGTTCGAACCGGTGGGCTGTTCGAGGGGCGGTACCGAGCGACCGTGATCGACTCGGAGGCATACCTCTTCACCTGCAGCCGCTACATAGAGGAGAACCCCGTGCGGGCGGGGATGGTATCCGAGCGCTCCGACTATCGCTGGTCCAGCTACGGGTGCAATGCCTTCGGTGCCGAAGATCCTCTCG
>CBIHMX010000410.1:0-3339 GCA_966211115.1 uncultured Gemmatimonadaceae bacterium
AGCGTAATCTGGTACCAGCCACTCCCCGGAAATCCGGGCCCCTCCGCCGAGACGCTTCGCACGCCGGGAACCGCGGCAAGCTCAGTGGTCAGCGTTCGAACCAGCCCCCAAACGTTGACATTGGTCTTGAACCGGTCAGCGGTCAGGTCCAGCCGCAGACTCAGAACGTTCTCCGGCCGGTACCCGAGGTCCGTCCCGAGAAACCGGCTGAATCCCTTGACCATCAACCCTGCACCCGTCAGCAGCGTCAGGGCGAGGGCCACTTCAAGGACCACCAGTCCACGTTGCAGGCGCAGGTGCTTCCGGCTGGCCGTACCACTACGGCCCCCTTCACTGAGGCCGTCTCCGATGGATGCCTTTGCCGCAAACACCGCCGGAATCGATCCGGCCAGCAATGCGCAAACCAGGGCAATGGCGACCGACACGATGACAACGATCGGGTGCAGCCGCGGCCGAATATAGCTCTCGAGCTGCAGGCTACCCGACACCTGCAGGAGATGCACCGTGATCGCGCACAGGCCAAGACCAGCCACAGCGGATACCAGGACCAGTCCGGTGCTTTCGAGCAAAGCATGACGTGCGAGTCTCGACGCGCTCGCTCCGAGCGCGGCGCGAACCGAGAGCTCGCGCCGCCGCGAAAGGGCGCGTACGAGCTGCAGATTCGCAACGTTAGTGCCCGCGATCAGGAGCACAAAGATGCCCGCGCCGAACATGGCAAGCAGCGGATTGCGTAGCCCGCCAAGGTACGTCTCAGTCAGCGGCGTTATCGCGAACGACAGGTTCGCGTTTTCGGTCGGGAATGTCTGCTGGAGATTCTTCGACAGGGCGTCGACGCGACGCTGTGCATCGCCTGGCGTGACGCCAGCTTTCAATCGCGCAATGGCAAACAGCCACCGAAACTGACGAGACTCGGTGTAATGCGCTCCGTAAACGTTATGCGCCGTGCCGAGTGGCAACCATAACTGCGCGTTGTCGGATAGACCGGCAAAACCTTCACTGGCAACGCCGATGATGGTGTATGGCGTCTCATTGAGCCGGACCGTCTGGCCGATGGCAGAGGGATTTGCGCCGAATCGGCGCTGCCACAGGCCATGGCTGAGCACTACCACGCGTTCAGCATCCGGCGGCCGATTCTCCGCATCCGAGAAGGAACGGCCGTGCATCATCGGGATTCCGAGTATGCGGAAGTACGCCGGTCCAACCATTTCGCCGTTCAGGTGTTCGACCTCGCTGCCAGCCACGAGATTGAATGAGCGCGCATTCGATACCGCGGCGACCGCGTCGAATGCCGGTTCCTCTCCGGCTAGTGCCTGAGCATCAAGGACACTCATGGGGAACTGCTGGACCGCACCTCCCCGCTGCATGCGGCCGCCGAGCGTTACCAGCGATGCGGCGTCGCGGTATGGCAGCGCTTCGATGACCACGGCATGCACCAGCATGAACGTGGTCGCTGTCGCCCCAACACCGAGTGCGAGGGTAGCGCAGGCAACGATCGTGAACGTCCGGCTGCGCGCCAGACTCCTGATGGTGATACGAAGGTCCTGCCACATACGATGGCCACGGTCGAATGGAAGCGTGCGGTCGCTGCCGCTCAAACACTCCACGCGCGAGCGCGCTGTCCAGCCCGGACCAGCACTGGTCTTCTCTTTTGCGCAAACCGGCCTGCCGTGAACACCCGTGTCACTGCCCGGCGCATTTCACCGGGTACGTCACGCCCGCTTCAGCGATTTCGGCGAACGACTTGAGCGACTCGGTGTTCGTCGTGGGCCAAAGGCGAACGAAGCCGCGGCCCTTCCCTTTCCAGTTTCCGTACTCCCTGATCCACGAGAGCGGTCGTCCGCGTTCGTCCTGACTCAATACTATAGATACGGTATCGCCAGCCACGGCCCACGCACCGGTGAACTGACGCGGCAGGCCCTTGCAACGGCCCGCGTCGGTGAGCCACGCGCCATATTCGCCGTAGTCGGTGCGGTCGTGATTCACCCCGAGCAGTCGTGTCGACCGATCCCTTCGCATGGCGCGCAGCGCGCCTGTCGCCGGGTCGATGTCTTCAGTCAGCGGGGCCGTGCCAAGCCAGACCACCTTGCCACCCGATTCCAGGTATCGGCGGAAGGTGGACGTGGGCTCACCGTCGACCCCCATCACCGGCAGCGGCGTCACCATCGCGAAGACGATCACGCTCGGCACGCTGTCGCGGATTCGCTCCAGCATGAAAGGCTCGAGGCTGGTGCCATTCAACCGCTCGAACCCGCGGAAGAATTCCAGGTATTGGGCGATGCGTTCGATGCCCGGGCCTCGGCCTAACGATGACACGCGCCGGAGCGAGTCATCCCAGAATACCGCGCGGCGCGGCGCGGGCCCCTGGTGCGTCATTACCGCGTACAGCGCGCCGTCGTCCGCCCCGACGTAGATGACGCTGTCGGCGAGCACCGGCGACGCGTAGATGGCGGCGGGGAGCTTGAAACTCCATTGCGTCGCCCCCGTGGCCGCCTGGCGGGCGTGCAGCCACCCCAGCGCATCCGCGGCGTAGACCACACCCGCGGACAACGCGGGTGACGCCCAGTGCCACGAGTTCAGCGTCTGACGCCACACAACGCGGCCGCTGTCGATGTTGAGCGCGTACAGCAGCCCCGTGTCCGACGTACCGCCAAGCACCAGCGAGTCAGCGACGACAGGGGACACCACGCCCCATGACGTCCCCTCGTGCTCGATGTGCCACTTCTTCGACCCGTTGGCGGCATCGACGGCGTAGAATGCGCCATCCCGCGAACCGAAAAAGACGGTGCCATTGGTGACGTTAGGCGACGATACGATCGTGCGCCGGTCATAGTCGGCTTCACGCGAGCTGAGGTCCGCGCCGGCCGTCCGGAATGTCCACCGCACGCGCCCACTGTCGATCCCGATCGCGTAGAGCAGGCCGTCGGCGGAACCGATAAACGCCGTACCGTTCGCGATCGCGGCCGAGCTGCGGATGCGGCCCTGGGTCGGCACCCGCCATCGCTCGTGCCCCGTTCGCAACTCGAGTCCGTACACGTTGCCGTCACCGGCGCCGACGACCACCAGGTCACCGCTGATGGCCGGCGAGGATTGATAGTAGTCCCAGCCCTCACGGCCCCAGGCCCAGGGCACCACCTGGCCCGTGCGCGTCGCCCAGCGTGGTCGACCGGTGCGCGCGTCAACGGCGTGAATCGTTCCGTCGCGCGATTGCATAACGACCAAGCCAGCCGCCACCGCCGGTGTCGACCCGATCGGGCTGGAGGCGTCGAAGCGCCAGAGCTCCTCGCCCGTTGAACGATTGATGGCGTAGAGGCACCCGTCGGTGCTGCCAATGTAGAGAGT
>CBIHMX010000411.1:0-3321 GCA_966211115.1 uncultured Gemmatimonadaceae bacterium
GGTTCAGGAACCTGAGGTCGCTGCCGAGTGACCCTCGCGCACCGCATCCTCAAACGACATCGCCCGGCCAGCTCGCGCGGCTTCCTCCGAACGCTCCGCGCCTAACGCCAATTGCGCCGGCCCGAAGTACCGGTCCGTCAGGGCATCCCAGAACCGGAGCTGGAACGCCACGCCATGGCGCGCCCATTCTGCGCGGGCGGCGGCGCGGAGCTGCAATGCGCGCTCGTGTTGGCCCAGGCCGGCCAGCGACATGGCGATCCCCTCGAGCTCGAAACTCGTCTCGACCCGGTCGCCAATGGCCTCCGCCAGCGCCAGACTCGTTCCGTACAGCTTCAGGCTCGTCAGGCAGTCTCCCGCGAGCAGGGCACAGTCGGCGAGGTAATGCCAATCGGAATGCTCCGCGCGTTTGTCCCCCGTCTTGCGCGAAAACTCGATGATTTCGCCAGAGACGGCGCGCGCCTCCTCGAGTCGCGACAGCGCGACCAGGACCTGGCCGAGCGCCACCTTCGCCTGGTGGACGTACACAGGATCCCCGAGCTGCTCGGCGATTTCCAGCAGTTCGACGAACGTCGCGTACGCCGTCTCCTCTTCGTTGGCGAAGAAATACGACCAGCCGAGCGTCGCGAGCGTGTGACCCGTTTCGACCACGTCGCCCAGCTCCCGCCACATCGTGAGCGCCTGCTCGTTCTGCTCACGTGCCTGTCTGGTTTCACCGACCATCCCGGCAAAAATCGCCTGGCCGCGCAAGGCACGGGCATACGACCGGCGTACCGGCTCCGGCGACACCCGGCTCAGCGCATCATTGATGTACTCGCGTGCCTCGCGGACGTACGATCGCGCCCAGAGGAAGTATCCGATCGCGCCGATGAACGTGACGTACCTCTCGCTGTCCTGGTCCCGGGCGAATGACAGCGCCGCCCGCAGGTTGTCGATCTCACTCGTCAGGCGTTTGTTCCAGTACGCTTCGCGCGTGAACTTCTCGAGGTAACACTGTTCACCGAGCTTCATGAAGTAGGCGAGATGCCGATCCCGGATCGACCCGGACTCGCCCGATTCCACCAGCCGCTCGAGGCCGTACTGGCGCACCGTTTCGAGCATCGCATAACGCGCTTCAGTTTCGCCCTGTTCGACCAGGACCAGCGACTTGTCGACGAGCCGCGTCAGGAGATCGAGCACCTCGAACTCGTCAGGCGTGCCGCCGGCGACTTCCGTGGCCGACTCGAGCGTCCAGCCCCCGGAAAAAACCGACAGCCGGCGCAGCAATTGCTGTTCGTCTTCGTGGAGCTGCTCGTAACTCCACTGGATCGTGGCCAGCAACGTCTGCTGGCGTGGCACGGCCGATCGGCCGCCGGTCAGGAGGCGAAAGCGGTCGTCGAGGCGGGCCCTGATTTGCTCGACCGACAGCATCTTCACTCGCGCCGCCGCGAGCTCGATGGCCAGCGGAATGCCATCGAGCCGCCGGCAGATGTCGGCGATTGCGGTGGCGTTGTCCGGTCCGATGGTGAAATCGCGCCGCGCTGCAGTCGCACGATCGAGAAAGAAGCGCACGGCGTCCGATTCCTGCACCGAACGCAGGTCGGCGTGCGTGTCCGTGGGTACGCTCATCGAGCGGATAGCCACCAGCCGCTCACCCTCGACGCCAAGCCCTTCGCGGCTGGTCGCCACGATCCGGATACCGTCGTCGGCCGTCAGGAGCGAGTCCACGAGCCCGGCCGCCGCGCCCAACATGTGCTCGCAATTGTCGAGCAGCAGCAAGGTGCGCTTGCCACGAAGCGTGGCGACGATGGCATCGATCAGTGGACGATCCGGTGTTTCCACAACACCTAACGCCGAAGCCACCGCTCCCTGGATCCGATCGGCGTCCACCAGCGGCGCCAGGTCGACGAACCAGACACCATCGGGGAACGACGGAAGCATGCTCTCGGCCAGGCGTAGCGCGACGCGGGTCTTGCCGGAACCGCCGATACCGGTGAGCGTGAGCAGCCTGGTTTCACCAAGCAGTCGCGCGCATTCCGCCAGCTCACTCTCGCGCCCAATGAATCGGGTGCGTTGGCGGGGGAGGTTGTTCGGCGCTTCCGGCCGCGAATCGGGAGCCGTCGGCGTCATCCCGCCACTCACCACCGTGGCAATCGCCTCGGCTAGTGCGGCCGCCGTCGGAAACCGCTCGGCTGGATCCTTGGCCAGGGACCGGGCCACGACGCGCACGATGCCGACCGGCACCGTCGGGCGCAGTTCGTTCACGGGACGCGGCGCGGCGGTCAAGTGCTGGCGGAGCAGGGCATCGACCGTTTGCCCGGCAAACGGTGGCTGGCCGGTGAGCATCTCGAACAGCACGCAGCCTAACGCGTAGAGATCCGACCGGCCGTCCACGTCATCGGCGGAAAACTGCTCGGGGCTCATGTACGCCGGCGTGCCAAGCGCCATCCCGACCATGGTCAGGGCTGACGAGGTATCCCCGTTGGCGCGGCTCGAGCGCAGCGCGCGGGCAATCCCGAAATCGGCGACGAGGGCGATGCCGTCGGCGAGGAGGATGTTTTCCGGCTTGATGTCGCGGTGGACGACGCCCTGCTGGTGCGCCGATCCGAGCGCAGACGCGATCTCTCTCGTCAGGCGCAGCGACTCCTCGACCGGCAGTTGTCGTTCGCGCGCCAGCTTGTTGCGCAACGATTCGCCGGAGACGTACGGCATCACATAGTAGAGCAGTTCGTTCGCGGCGCCCGAGTCGAACAGCGGCAGGATGTGGGGGTGGCTGAGTCGCGCCGCGATCTCTATTTCCCTCAGGAACCGGTCGGACCCGAGTGTGGCCGCGAGTTCCGGCTTGAGGACCTTGATGGCGACGTGTCGCCCGTGCTTCAGGTCCTCGGCGAGATAGACCACGGCCATGCCCCCGACACCGATTTCGCGCTCGACGCGATACCGGTCAGCGAGCGCCGAGGCGAGCCGTGTTTGCGTCGCGGGCATGGGGCGTGAAAATGGGTTCCGCGTCAGGTTGACGCGAGGGGGTGGAATGGCGCCTATCGAGGAAATCCGCTGCTCTATAGAATGTCGGGAATGAGGATACTTCTCATTCTCCTTGCGGCTGTTGCCGGCGCGTCCTCGCCGGCCGGTGCGCAGGACGCCCGGTCCGCGCGAGTCGACAGCGCATTTGCACCGTTCACGACCCCCGGCTCACCCGGCTGCGCCGTAGGTGCCGTGCAGGACGGCCGGCTGGTCCATGCGCGCGGATATGGATCGGCGAACCTCGACTACAACATTCCGCTGGATGCGCGCTCGGTCTTCTACCTGGCGTCGGTGTCGAAGCAGTTCACGGCGTTTGCCATC
>CBIHMX010000412.1:0-3318 GCA_966211115.1 uncultured Gemmatimonadaceae bacterium
GGCCGGGCACGACCATCTGGTACACGAGCAGCCCGACCGTGCCCAGGAACAGGCCGATGTTGAAGAAATTCTGACCCGGCCAGGTGATGGGCTTGCCGCCGATCAGTTCCTGCAGCTTGGCGAAGGCGATGAAGCTGCCGGTGACGGTCAGCGCGCCAAGGATGACTTCGGCGCCTAACGCCGCCATGATCGGCGCCGGCGGTGTCGTCCCGAGGGCGAAGTATTCGTCGATGCCCACCAGGGTCGCGGCGACCGCGCCGAACATGTGCGAGATCGCGACGAACTGCGGCATGGCGGTCATCGGGATGTCGATGCCGAGCGGCAACCCGATCACGACGCCGATGAACGATCCGACGACCAGCCCGACGATGATGAACTCGAACCGGACAATGTCGTGGTGGAGCAACGTCCCGACGACGGCGAAGAGCATCGCCAGCATGGCCAGCCGCATGCCGGCGCGCGCACGGGCCGGGTCGGACAGACTCCGGAGACCGAGGATGAAGAGGACTGATGAAATGAGGTAGGCGAACTGGATCAGCAGCTCGCGCGCCACCGACGAGGTCTCGGTCATTCCTTCCTGCCGGGCGTCTTGAACATCTTCAGCATCCGGTCGGTGATCAGGAAGCCGCCGACGACGTTGATGCTGGCACAGGCCACGGCCACGGCGCCAAGGATGTTGCTGGCGAGCCCGCGTCCGCTTCCGGCGGCCACCAGCGACCCAACGAGGGAAATGCCGGTGATGGCGTTGGCGGCCGACATCAGCGGGGTATGGAGCAGCGCCGGGACTCGCGTGATCACCTGGTAACCGACAAACGCGGCGAGCACGAACACCCAGAGCTGCATGAGCGACGTGAGATTCTGCATCGGACCTCAGACAGTTGCGGACTGGCCGTCAAATTAGCGCCCGTGCAGAAAAGGGGTCAGACGCCATTTCTCAAAAACGGGGTCAGACGCCATTTCCCGGAAACGGGGTCAGACGCCGTTTCGGGCGACCGGTTCTGCTCAACCGATGCGCTCGACGATTGAGTTCATTGTGGTCGGCCTTGGGGTCGCCGAGCGCCCACGCCTTGTTCGTGGACTCCCGGATAGCACCCAGCTCATCGTCACTCAAGGCTGACGCAAACAGGTCGCGATACGCGGCCAGTCGGTCCGCACGCTGGCGACCTAACGCCAGATATCGTGGATGCGGTGTGATGATCGGGTCGGGCGAGCCCAGCGCGTTGGCCCCGTAGCTCGACCATGGGTACGCCTTCGGAAACCGGACAATCCCCGCCCGCACTGGATTCAGCTCGATGTACCGGTGGCAGGAAAAAAGGTACCGATCGGAATCGATAAGCGTCGCGCGATACCGCCCTTCCCAAAGCGTACCGGTTCTTGCGTACCGGCGATTGAACCAGGGGACATACCGGCCGCCCACCGATTGCATGACGGATCCAATGCTCTTCGCTTCCAATGGGCTCATCAACAGGTGCACGTGGTTCGTCATCAGGACGTACGCGTGCAGTTGGGCGCCGAAGCGGCCGCAGGCGTCGGCAAGCCAATCCAGATACTCGCGCCGATCACCGTCGGATTGGAAAATCGGGCAGCGATTGTTCCCTCGCTGAATCACATGTTGTGGCTGTTCCGTGATGGCGAACCGCGGTAGTCGGGCCATTAGGCTTGGGGGCGACAGGTTAGCGAAGGTCCGCTTCGTTAACCCGTCAGCGTCACCGCCGCGTCAACCAAAACGGCGTCTGACCCCGTTTTTCAGGAATGGCGTCTGACCCCGTTTTGAGAAAACGGCGTCTGCCCCCGTTTTCAGGAATGGCGTCTGACCCCGTTTCGCGCCTATTTCAGTCAGTCGGCGGGTTGGCCGAAGATGGCCATGTTCGAGCTGTGGCCGGGCGTGACCTTCTTTTCGGGATAGATCCAGTGCACGGCCTGGTTCACCGCGGTCGCCGCTTCACCGAAGCCCGACGCGATCAGCTTCAGTTTCCCGGGATACGTCGTGACGTCGCCGGCGGCGTAAATCCCCGCCTGCCCGGTTTCCATGCAACTGTTCACCACGATCTCTTCCTTCTCGAGCGTCAGGCCCCACTCCGTCAGCGCGCCGAGATCACTCACGTAGCCGAGCATCGGGAGTACGACGTCGCAGACCACGGCAAACGTGGACTTCGTCTTGGTGTCCCGCAGGACGACGCCGGTCAGCTTCTCGTCCATGCTCACGATGTCGTGCAGCTCGTGAAACACATGCATGCCCATCCGACCCTCCGCCACCGCGCGCTGCACCTCGTTCACCGTCGCGGCGTGAGCGCGGAACCGGTCACTGCGATGCACCAGCGTCAGGGTCGCGGCCCGATCGAGCAGTTGATGCGACCAGTCGAACGCGGTGTCGCCGCCGCCGATGATCACGATGCGCTTTCCCCGGTACTCTTCGGGATCCGTAACGACATCATGAATGCCGCGACCATACCAGGGATGCGCCACGGTCTGGGGCAGTCGCCGCGGCGTAAACGCCCCAATGCCCGCGGCGATCAGGATGGCTTTCGACGGAAACTCCGCGCCCTCGGTCTGAAGAACCAGGTGTCCGTCACGCCGTTCCAGACCAACAATGGTCTCGTTGAGGTGCGTCCTCGCGTTGAACTGGAGCGCTTGCTCGGTCAGCCCCTTCACGAATTCCTTGGCCAGGATCTTGGGGAATCCGCCGACGTCGAAGATGTATTTCTCGGGATACAGCGCCGTGAGCTGGCCGCCGAGCTGCGGCAAGGCATCCACGACTTGCGCCGTCACGCCGCGCATACCGGCATAAAAAAGCGCGAACAGGCCGGTGGGCCCGCCGCCGATGATCGTGATATCGACTTCCGGATGACGTGTTCGAGTCATGGGGGGAAAACTAAGTCCAGGGCAGAGAGTCCGAAGTAGTTCCTCGCCCCACCCGCCTATGGACCTTGATCTCTGGACTTAAGTTCTGGACATGAAGATCTACACGAAAACGGGCGACGCAGGCGACACCGGACTTTTCGGCGGCGGTCGGGTCGGCAAGGATCACCCACGCGTCGAAGCGTACGGCGACGTCGATGAACTCAATGCCATGCTCGGGCTCGTGCGCGCACTGGAACCGATGCCCCGGATCGATGAAGTCATCGTACCGATCCAGCGCGACCTGTTCGCGATCGGTGCGCTGCTGGCCACGCCTGACCGGGAGAAGATGCGAGCCTCGCTCGAGAAAGCGCGCCTCGACGATGCCAGGATTCGTGAGCTCGAAGCGGCCATCGATCACTGCGAAGCGGAACTGGAACCGCTGCGCAGCTTCATCGTTCCCGGCGGCACCTCGAAGGC
>CBIHMX010000413.1:0-3315 GCA_966211115.1 uncultured Gemmatimonadaceae bacterium
CACCCGCGGAGATCCGCCGCCCTACCAGCGACGATAGCCGCCCTAACCCGCGACCATCACCTGATTGTCTTCCGAAGCGCCAACACCGAAGACCCCACCCGCGGATATCGCAAACGCAGCCCCCGAAGCGTCTCGTTCAGCCGCCGAGTGATCAGGTAGTTGCGCGCCACCTTCGAGTCGGCGGGAACGACGTACCACGGCGCCCAACTCGTGCTGCACTTCCGGAGCGCGTCTCGATAGGCGGCTGTATACGTGCCCCATCGCCGCCGGTCCTCCAAATCACCGGCGCGGAACTTCCAGTTCTCCTCCGGATCGTCCAGCCGGTCGATCAACCGCTCGCGCTGCTCCTCCCGCGAGATGTGCAGGAAGAACTTCAGGATCGTGACGCCGTTCAGGGATAGCATCTTCTCGAACGCGTTGATCTGCTCGTACCGGGCGCTCCACACCGATCGCGCCGCGAGGCGCCTGACGCGGACCGCCAGCACATCCTCGTAATGCGACCGGTTGAAGATGCCGATGTATCCGCGGGGCGGGATCGCGGCATGGATGCGCCACAGGAAGTCGTGCGACAGCTCGAGTGGCGTCGGCACGCCAAAGGATGTCAGCCGTCGAACACCTGCTTGATGGTGCCGTCCTTCCCCGACGCATCGCGGCCCTGCAATACCACCAGGACGGCATGGCGCTTGTCGGCAATCAGGCGATCCTGAAGCCGGCCCAGTTCCTTCACTTCCTTCGCGAGCGCCCTCTTGATCGCGGCCTTGTCGCCAAGCTCGCGCGGCCGGTTGGCGTCCCGGTCGAAGAGGTGGAGCGGCGCGTTTGGTCGTACGGCTTCGAGCAGCATGGATTGCCTCCGTTCGCGGCATAGATTGCACGCGCGCCACGCCAGTCACCAGTCACCCATCACCTGTCTCCCGCTTGCGAAGTCCATTCCGTGTTGTCGCGATGATGCTTCCACTACTCGGCGCTCGCACGGCCGGCGCCCAGCGAACAACCCATACCAACTCCGGTGCCTGGTTCGTCTTTAGTGCCGACGTCGCGATCAATGATCGATGGGGCATGTTGTTCGACGCATCGGCTCGCCGATCCGGTCCGGTCGATGAAGCCATGGCCAACTTCGTGCGTGGCGGTATCGCGTACGAGGTCAGTGAACATGTGCGCGTGGCCGCCGGCGCCAACTGGTCACGCAGCTATCCGTATGGCGAGATCCCGAGTCCAACTACCACCGACGAACGCCGCGTGTGGCAGCAGGTCCAGATCGGACATGCCATCGGCCGGCTTGACCTCTCGCACCGGTATCGCATCGAGCAGCGATTCCGCGGTCGCTGGCGGAGTTCGGACGATCACCAGATCGATAGTTGGGATCGCACAAACCGGTTCCGCTACCAGGTGAAGGGGACGTTGCCGCTCACCGGTACGTCCATCGAACCGGGTGAGGCATACGTGGCGGCCGGGAACGAGATCTTTCTCGGCATCGGCGGAAAGGTCCAGAACATCTTCGACCAGGACCGGGCCACGGTTGCCGTCGGCTATCGCGTGACCAGGAACTGGCGCGTCGAGGGCGGGTTCCTCGAACAGGTGATCTTCAAGCCTAACGGGACGGACGTCGAGCGAAACCATACGATGACGTTTTCGCTTGCCTATTCCCGCGCCGCGCCGGCGGCCATCATCGGAACGACGCCGTCCCGGTGAGCTTTGCCGTTGGCGCGGAACGCTACGAGACCGCCCTGCGGTTTCCGGCGTACCTCCAGGCCGTCGCAAAGAATGCCGAGTTGTGGCAGGCCATGTACCGCACTGCGTCCGTGTCGGCCGACGCCGTCGCGAGACTGAAGAACGTGGCGGGCGACTGGCGCCTGCTGGCGTTGAGCGAGGACTGGTGCGGTGACGCGGTCAGCACCCTTCCATTGGTGGGGCGCCTCGCCGAGTTGGCCGGCCTCGACTTTCGCGTTCTCGCCCGGGACGCCAACCCCGACCTGATGGATGCGCACCTCACAGCCGGGACCCGGTCGATACCCGTGGTGATGGTTCTCGATGCCGGTTTCCGCCGTCGTGGCTGGTGGGGTCCCCGTCCGGCCGCCGTCCAGCGCTGGTTCCGGGCCGAGGCCTTCTTGCTGCCGAAGGACGTGCGAGGGAGACGGAAGCGCGCCTGGTATGCGCGGGATCGCGGCAGGACTACGGTTGCAGAAGTGATCGAAGCGGTGGAAAGGGCAGCGCGAAGTCCAGAGCGTTGAGCAGAAAGGGGCCATCCTTCAGCTTGGCGGTTCGTGCCTGGCGCTTAGATTCCAGCCAACGCTAACCCGAACCACAGACACCAATGGCTGGTCGTCGCATCGAGGGCAACTTCAATCAGGGCTGGGGAATCGCTGCATTCGTGACCCTGCTGGCCGCCGCCGGATTTGCCACGGCATTCATGATCAACCAGCGGACGTTCCACTCCCCGAACGACGTCAGCGCGCCCACGAACAGCGAGGCGCCACATGCGCCGCCAGCTGCTCCGGCCAAGCACTAGCCTCGCAACAAAACCTGAAGACTCGCAGTACCAACCCGGCGTCTTTCTTGCTGGGATCGATATCGTGCTGAAACTCGCCTTCATTTTCCTGGCGCTCCCGCTCGTGTTGCCGGCGCAGATCATGCCCGCGACGGTGATCCGTCGCAGCGGTACCAACGGTCTGGCGATGAGCGACGGTGAACCGATCAGCTTCGTGCTCGAGCATGCGGCGGAGCTCGACCTCACGGATCCGCAGCGCATGGGACTGATCAACCTGCGGAGGCGGCTCCGTGCGATCAACGAGCCATTCATGGAGCAGCTCGATTCGTTGCGAGAGTCGGTGGGCCTGAGCCTCGAGCCTCGACCGCGCGGCCTGGACGACGAGGACCACCAGAGACTGGAGCGCTTCGAGCTGCTCGCCCGGCCGGTCACTGACGTGATCAAGGTGAACAACGACGGCGCCAACCTGCAGATGCGTGCGCTCCTCGACAGTGCGCAAATCGTCAGGCTCGACTCGCTCGTGGTGAGTGAACGCGGGACGATCAGCGGTCGGCGCCCGCCCACGCGGCCCGGCGGCTCGAAGAGCTCGCGCCGGTGACCGCTGATTGAAGCCGGTTCAGCTTCCGCCGATCGTTGAACACCGGATCACTACTACCCGTCGCGCGCGATACTACACCGCGGGCGGTGGCGAGAAGCTCACCGAAGCCTGGATCGTCCTGCACGGACTTGGCCAGTTGGCCTCGGTATTCATCGGATACTTCAAGAGCATCGAGACACCGGCTCGGCTGATCGTCGCCGAAATCGCTACGAATGCGGTCGTGCACGGCCGA
>CBIHMX010000414.1:0-3314 GCA_966211115.1 uncultured Gemmatimonadaceae bacterium
AGCAGGAGGAGAAGCACCAGCAACAGGTTCCCCGACATCACCAGCCCGACCGCCGCCCACCCGCCGATGTTGAGAAACGAGTTTGCGTAAGGCACGACCTGCGGACGCAGGAATTCATGCGTTTCGGGGGACGCCGCGGAAGCGCGCTGCCCGAGCAACGCGATCTCCCGCTGTGCTTCGGCCAGCCCCGCGCCAGGCGCGAGCCGCGCGAAGACGTTGATGCCGGGACCCTCGAGTGGCTGGTAGTCGCCGGGATCGAGGCGGAACGGGCGCCAGGCGTTATGCGCAACCGGAAACGCAAAACCTTCCGGCATCACCCCAACGATCTCGACCGGCGCGGCGCCCAGCGTGACGATCCGTCCGACGACTCCCGAGTCGCTGCCAAAACGCGTCTGCCAGAGATCATGGCCGATGACCATCACCGCCGGAGCGTCGGGAGCCTCATCGCCGTCGACGAGCGTGCGGCCGAGCATCGGCGGGATTCCGGCAAGGCGGAATCCGCTGGCGCTCATCTCGACATGATCGACTGGCTCGCCCAGTCCATCGCCCAGGACCAGGTTGCGATCTACGTCGCGCCACGCGCCGAACTCCTCGACCGTGCGCAACTGGCGCTTCCACTCGCCGTAGTCATGCAGCGCGCGCGGCTCGTCGCCATTCGACTTCAGGTCCCAGTTGCGGATCGCGATCAGCCGGTCGCCGCCCGGCAGTGGCACTCGCGGGTTCACGACCTGGTTCAGGAACTCGAACGCGCCCACACCCACCCAGATCGCGAACGCCATGGCGAAACCGGCCACGATGGTGAGGATCGGGTACTTGGCCAGCATCCTGAACCCGAGCTTGAAGTCGAGCCAGGAAAACCGGAGGTCGTCCGTGGTCCGGAGGCCGCGCGCGGCGCGTCCTTCGTCCTTGAATTGCTCGTTACTTCCGAATTCCAGCCGAGCCCGGCGGATGGCCTCGTCAGGCGTAATGCCGCTTCGCGCCAGGTCGGCCGCCCGCATCTCGATGTGCGACGCGAACTCGTCCGACATGTCCCGCTCGACCGCAAGGCGCGCCCGGAGGCCGCGCCAGAGGGAGCGCACACGCGACAGGGCGCTCATCAGACCTCCTGGGGCGTAGCGGCCAGCGACCTGCCCATGGCCTGCGCCACGCGATTCCAACTCGCTGTCTCCTCACCAAGGCGATGACGGCCCGCTCTCGTCAGGCGGTAGTACTTGGCCTTTCGGTTGTTGTCCGACGTCCCCCACTCGCTCTCGATGAACCCCTGGTGCTCGAGCCGGTACAGGGCAGGGTAGAGCGCGCCCTGCTGGACCAGGAGCCCGCCCCTGGAGATCTGCTCGATGCGCAGCAGAACGCCGTATCCGTGCAGCCGCCCGAGCGATACGGCCTTGAGGATGAGCAGGTCGAGTGTACCGGGCAGGATCGAGTCAGCCATGGGGTCTCCTAAAGAACTTAGGAGAAGGCTACGACGACTCTCCTAAGCAGTCAAGGAGAGTAAACGGCGTCTGACCCCATTATCCGGATCTGGCGCCGACTACTTCGTGCCCAGCATCCGGTTGATCTGCCTGGTGCCGTACTCGATCCGCATCCTGAACAGGCGCTCGCCGAGTTCCCTGCTCGAGCGGCGCGCGTCGCCGGTGATGCCGTTGTTCTTGCGGGGGGTGGTGGTGTCGCGTGGCTGGCCACGGACGCGCACCGGGTCGCCTAACGCGTCCTTGAGCAGGTCCATGCGCACACAGGCGGCGCCGCAGGCGTAGATCATGTACGAGGTGTCGAACAATGCGCCGTGCCCGCTGGGAGGGTAACCTTCCGCCCGCAGCTGCTTCTCGAAATCGTCCTGGGCGGGGGCATATATGGAGTCGGCGTAGATCACCTTGATCCCCTGGGCCGCGTATTTCGACGTCAGCTTCTCCGCCACCTGCGCGTACACACCTGGCTGGCCCCCGCCGTGGTCACCCATCAGCACGACATTCCTGAATCCGGTGGCAATCGCCTGCTCGGAGAGCCGCTCGAGAATGGCGGACAGGATCTCGTCGGTGAGGCCGATCGTGCCGGGCAACGTGGCACTGGCGTTGTTCGGCGTATACGGCAGCACGGGCATGGCAATCGCATTGCCAAGGGCGAGCGCCAGCGCCTTCACCGTCGCCCGTGCCATGAAATTGTGGCCGCCGTTCGTGTTCTGGGGGCCCCGCTGTTCGGTGCCGCCCGTGTAGTACAACGCCGTGGTCTTGCCTGCCGCGAGGGCGCTTTTGACCTCGACCCACGTCATGTTCTCGAACTCGACGAGGGGTTCACTCGACCCCTGTGCCGCAGCCAGGGACGCTGGGAGAAGGAGCAACGACATCACGGGGTTCAGTCGCATAACGATTCCTCGGCGCAGGCGTGAAAAAGGCCGGCAACCACGCTCAGTGGTCACCGGCCCCTTGCTGTTTATCCTCGATCTCCCATCTGCCTTGTGCTGACCGCCATCTAGCAGGACTTGCACTTGTGCGAGTTTTTCGATCCCAGCTTCTCGAGCAGCGCGACCGTTTCCACGAACGGCGGAATGCGTTGCACCGGGCCGTTGGCCATGTCGGCTACGGTCTGGCCACGACGGCTTACCGCGGTGATGTCGGCACCTTTCGACATCAGGTACATGATCAGGTCGTTGTCGCCGCGCGCCGCGGCATGATGGAGCGGCGTGAAGCCGTTGTGGTCACGTGAATTCACGTCGACGCCCAGTTCCTCGATCAGGAACTTGACCGACGGGATCCACCCATCGGGCGCGTGCATGTGTGCATTGGCCGCATACCCCTCGCCGTAACCGACGCCTGACGCGGCATGGATCGGGTAGACACCAGGCCCGCCATTGGGCACAGGCGGCAGCCCGCTCGGGTCCTTCACCTCACCGTCGTCATCGGACGGTGCATCGTCACCACGCTGGCGGCCGGCGGGCTTCTTCGTCGCGATCGACGGATCGGCACCATACTTCAGGAGCAGGCGCATCGCCGGCACATCCGTGCCATACGCTGCCCGCCAGAACGGCGTCGCACCGGTCGTATTCACGCCCAGCAGGTCGAAGTTGTACGACATGTACCAGAGATGCTTCGACAACCTGGCGTTGGGATTCGCGCCGAGCTTGAGGAGTTCTTCCATCAGCTCGAGGTACGTCGTCTGCTGCTGTTTCTGCGCGGTGGGTTGCGGATACAGCGATTTCGCGGCGTACTGCACGTTGATCGTCGCGTAGAGCGCGGACGCGCCGGCGTCGCTCACCTGGTTCGGGCTCGCACCGCGCTCGAGCAGGAGTGCGCTGCGGCGCCGGGCAAGGAAGCAACGGC
>CBIHMX010000415.1:0-3307 GCA_966211115.1 uncultured Gemmatimonadaceae bacterium
GCGCGATCCGGTGCGAGGCCGTGTGGTACTCCAGCGGTTCGCCGGAATCCGCCGGCCTGCCGTTTACCGATGGTCCACTCGAGGTGAAGCTCCGGCTTCGGGCCGATTCCGGCACGTCATCGCGCAGCTGCGCGATCATTCTCGCCGACGAGCACGGGAACCGGCTCGTGAATGCGGATACCATTTCGCTTTCCGAACCGCTCATCCTGCGACCAGGCGTCAACGAAGTGCGCTTCGCGCTGGAGTCGCTGCACCTGACGCCGGGGCGGTACACGCTCGGGCTGCGGATCGTCGACGGCGCCGGCCTGGTCCAGGATTACTCGGAAGCGGCACTCGACCTCGAGGTGGTGAGCGCGCCGGGACCGGCGCCGATCCGCCCCGAATGGAACGGCTCCGTGTCGGTCACCTTCCGGGCCGAGGTTACGAGTTGACCCGGCGATTTCGCTCATGGGTGCGGTCACTGCCAGGCGTCTCCGCCCTGCTTCGCGTGTTCCGGTCGGCGCGGGCGCGCGTGTCGGCACCTCCAGCCGGCGGCGTCAACCTGGGCGACCTGAACCGGCTCAGTCCTGTTTCGCGACACTGGGGGTTCGACCGCGGCACGCCCATCGACCGTCACTTCGTGCAGTCGTTTCTCGTCAGGCACCGGGACGCCATCCGTGGCGATGTGCTGGAGATCGGGGACAATCGCTACACGACCGGCGTCGGCGCCGATCGCGTCACCGCGTCGCACGTCCTCCACGTGCAACAGGCGCCCGGTGTGACCATCGTCGGGGATCTGGCATCGCTCGATGAGCGTTATGCCGGTCAGTTCGATTGCGCGATCATCGCTCAGACGCTGCAGTTCATTCCGGACGTTGCCGCCGCCGTGCAAACCGTTCACCGGCTGCTGAGGCCTGGTGGTGTTGCGCTCGTGACCGTGCCGGCCATCAGCCGCATCGACCGGGACCTCGATGGACGTTATGCGTCCGAGTGGAGCTTCACGGAACGGTCGATGACGCGATTGTTTGGCGAAGCCTTCGGGCCGGGCAACGTCACGGTGACGACCTACGGGAACGTGCTCGTCGCGACGGCCTTCCTGCAGGGGCTCGCCGCTGAGGAATTGACGGAAGAGCAGCTGACGTTTGCCGATCCGGACTTCGAGGTGCTGGTCGGCGTACGGGCGGTGCGGACCGGATAACGCGTGCCCAATCGTCTCAGTCGCCTGGTCAGGCGCGCCGCGCGCTGGGGCGGCTGCCGGTTCGTGTCCGGGGGGGTCATCCTCGGCTATCACCGCATCGCCGCCGAGCCGGACGATCCGTGGCACCTGTGTGTCCGGCCGGACCACTTCGCGGAACAGCTGGAGGTGCTCGTCAGGCGGATGCGTCCGGTCCGACTCGATGCGCTGGCAGCGGATCGCCGGCCCGGTCCCCGTGAGGTCGCTATCACGTTCGACGATGCGTATCTCGATGTGCTCGAGGCGGCGCTGCCGGTGCTCGAGCGGTTCGGGATCCCGGCGACCGTGTTCGTGGTCACCGACGCGTTAGGCACGTCCTTCTGGTGGGACCGGGTGGTGGCATTGCAGCGGACGGCGCCGCCGGCGAAGGTCACCGTGACCGTACCGGCCGTTTCCGGTATGTCGGGTGCCGGCACTATCACGGTTGACTCCAGGCGCCCGGTGCCCGCGGCCCTCCGTACGATGTTTCGCACGAGTTCCGATGCCGGGCGGAGCCAGGTGCTCGAGCAGCTTCGCGAGGGGTTCGGCCTCATGGATCCCATTGGAGTCGCACGCACGGTTACGGCCGATGAACTACACCGACTGGCCGCTCATCCGTTGATCGAGATCGGGGCCCACACCCGCACACACCCCGACCTGGCGCGCCTCACGACGGCGCAGGTCGACGAGGAAGTGCGTGGCAGCCGCCAGTCGTTAGGTGATCTCCTCGGCCGGGACGTCGGCGCGTTCGCCTACCCGCATGGGAGCGTGTCGCCTGGCGTGCGGACCGCGGTCCAACGCGCCGGATTCGCGCTGGCGTGCGCCGGTGATCCCGGGCGCGTGCGGCAGGATACGGATCGCCTGACGCTGCCACGGCTCTGGCCCGCGGATGTCGATGGCGAGGGCTTCGAGCGCTTCCTGCGGCGCTGGACAGGCAATTGAGATGCGCGAGCGAAACGACGTGACTCGCCCCGCCGTCTCGGTCATCATGACCTTCCTCGATACACCGCGCGCCTTTTTCGACGAAGCCGTGGCCAGCGTCGAGGCGCAGACGTTCCCCAACTGGGAATTGATCCTCGTCAATGACGGATCGAAGCCTGACGTCGTGGGCCACGCGAATGCCCTGGCGGAGCGATCGCAGGGTCGCATCCGCTGCATCAGCCACCCGGACGGCGCGAATCACGGCACACCGGCGTCACGGAACCTCGGCGTCCGGCACGCCCGGGGGGACTTCCTGGCCTTTCTGGACTCGGATGACTTGTGGTTGCCGTCCAAGCTCGAGGAGCAGGTCGCGGTCCTCGACGCGCGTCCGGAACTCTGGATGGTCTTCGGTCGCAGTATCTACTGGACGTCGTGGACGGAGAACCCGGCGAGCGGCGATCACACGCCGGCGTTAGGCGTGCGCGATGGCACGGTGTTCCAGCCGCCCGCGTTCCTGCACGCAATGCTCCGCCGTCGCGTCGTGATGCCGTGTCCGTCAAGTATCCTCGTGCGGACCCCGGCCGTAAAACAGGTCGGCGGATTCGACGAAGCCTGGCCGACGACGTTCGAAGACCAGACCCTGTACGTCAAGATCGGGCTGCACGGCCCCGTGCTGGCGATGGATCGCGTCTGGGTGCGCTATCGCATCCACCAGGGTTCCGTCATGCAGCGAACCCGGTCACGCCGGCTGCGCGCGGAGCGACAGCAGTTCCTCGATTGGATCCTCCGGTACGCCAATCAGCACGGTCATACCGATGCCGGATTTCGCCGCACGATGCACCTGGAGCGGATGGCTACAAATATTCCAGGCGGCCAACGCCTTCTCCGGTTTCTCCGCCGCGTCGTTGCATTGCCCGGCAGGATTTCGACGTCACGGCGAGGCTGACGACTCCCGATGCTGAAGTCCCCGCTGGTGAAGCCACGCCCGCATGGCGCGACCGACCGGCTTCATGGCGAAACCTTCCGCAATGCGCCGCTGCGCGGCTGCGCCCAGGCGCGCGACACGATCCGGGTCTCGCGAAAGGTCCGACAGTACGCGAGCAAGCGCATTGGCGTCGTCCGCGGGTATGCGGATTGCCCCGTCGGCTTCTCCGTTTGGCGCGATTTCATCGATCCCGTGCGCCTGAGCCGCAA
>CBIHMX010000416.1:0-3299 GCA_966211115.1 uncultured Gemmatimonadaceae bacterium
GCCGTGGTCGGACTCATCCTGGTGAGCCCGCTCGGTCGCTACATCCTCCGGGCAGGGTGGGAGGAAGCGAAGATCCTCAGCCGGCGGCGGCAGATTGTTGACGTCATCGCCGATCCTGGAACGAGCGCGGCGCTTCGGGAACGGCTCCAGCTCGTGGTGGCGGCGCGCAGGTACGCGGTGGATTCGCTGGGGCTCGATGCCGGGGAGAGCTTCACGACATTCGCGCAGCTCGACCGGGACACACTGGTGCTGGTGCTCTCCGCTGCCTATCGAGACCGGCTCGAGGCGTATCGCTGGTGGTTCCCGATCGTGGGTCGGCTCCCGTACAAGGGATTCTTCCGTCCGTCCGACGCACTTCGTGCGCGCGATGATTTTCAGGCACGCGGTTTCGACACGTACCTCCGTCCGGCATCGGCATTCAGCACGTTAGGCTGGTTCAACGATCCGCTGCTTTCGACCACCGTGCGCGGGGACACGACGTTCCTGGTCAATACGGTGATCCACGAGCTGTCGCACAATACGCTGTTCGTGTCCGGGAACGCGGAATTCAGCGAGTCGTTCGCGAGTTTCATCGGTTCACGGGGGGCCGAGGCGTTCTTCCGCGCCCGTGGATCACCACTGGCGGCACAGGTGGTGGTCGACGACTGGGGGAACGACCAGGTACTCGGCCGGTTCTGGGCGCGGACGGCGAGTGCGCTGGACTCGGCGTACGACGCGTGGCCATCGGACAGCGCGGCACGAGTGGTAGCGCGTGATTCCGTGTATGCGCGCGCCCGTCGCTTGCTGGTGGATAGCGTCTCGCTGCAGGTCCGCAGGATCAACCCTGAATGGTTCCGCCGTATCCCGCTCGACAACGCTTCGCTGCTCGCGCGCCGCGTTTACGCGCAGCAGCTGGACCTGTTCGATTCCGTATTTGTCAGGAACAGTCGTGACGTGCGGCGAACGATTCAGGCCGTGCGCGCCGCGGTGGCAGGAAGCGATTCACCCTTCGTCGCCATCGGGCGTCTCGTGACAACGCGTTAGGCAGATGTCGTACCCTGGTTCTCACTCCGCCTCGCCTCGCAACACCTGAAAAAGGGGACAGACCACGTTTTCCGCCCGCGTGAACGACGCCCTATTCACACGTCCTTTCACGATTTCATTCACGCTGCCATTCACGCTGTTTTTCACGCCGTCTTTCACGCCCTTTTTCACGCTTGTCTCAGCTACCGCCGAATCGCTTTTTCATGAGCTCGCGCAGATCCAATGGGGCGACCGGTTCGACCTCCGCCGAGTGCGCGTCTGGGAACTTGGGCACGACGCGTTGCATCGTGTCGCGCACCCCGGCGTCGATGAACCGGGATAGCTGGTCGATCGTGTAGTCGGCGCCCCGCCGGGTCGAATAAGCATTGAGCGGGTAGGTGACCGCGAGATGATCCCGAGCGCGCGTCATCGCCACGTACATGAGGCGGCGCTCTTCTTCTGTCTCGTCGTCGTCACCCACCGCGCGGGCCATCGGGAACCAGCCGTCGACCGCCCAGATGATGAAGACCGCGTCCCATTCCTTGCCCTTGGCGCTGTGGACCGTGCTCAGGACCAGGGCGTCGTCCTCTTCCTCGAGAGAACCGACCGCGAGGTCCTGTGTGCCCTGGGGTGGTTCGAGCGCGATCGCAGCGAGGAAGGTGCCCCGGTCCGGGTAGCCGCCCGCGATGACCTGCAACTGGTCCAGGTCCGACAGCCGCGGCTCCACGCGGTCGTAGCGCTCGCGCAGGATGTCGTCATAGAGCACGCGGATCCGGGCAATGTCGGTGCCGACTTCGTTCCCGCCCGAAGGCCGCAACCGCAGTTGCGTCAGCATCTCCGCCACGCGCGCGTGTGCCTGACGAGCCCGTGGCGGCGACTGCCACTGGTCGAATGACCCCATGCTCCACGACTTCTCGGCCATGGTCGAGATGGCCGCGCGCGCCGTGGCCTCGCCGATTCCGGGCAGAAGCTGGAGCAAGCGGAACCAGCTCACCTCGTCCCTCGGATTCTCTATCACCCGGAGGAATGCCAGCACGTCCTTCACGTGGGCGGCCTCGAGAAACTTGAGACCGCCCCATTTCTCGAACGGGATCTTCCGGTTGGTCAGCTCGATCTCAAGGTCCGCCGACATGTACGCCGCCCGGAACAGGACGGCCATTTCCGAGAGCGGAATGCCTTCTTCGTGCAGCTCGAGGATGCGCTCGACGACGAACCGCGTCTGCTGCTGCTCGTCGTTGGTGGTCACGAGCCAGGGTTGTTCGCCGCCGTCCCGGTGGGTCCAGAGGTTCTTGGTGAAGCGTTCGGTCGCGCGCGAAATGAGCGTGTTGCTGGTGTCGAGGATGGGCTGGGTCGACCGGTAGTTCTGTTCCAGCGCGATCATGGTGGTGCCGTCGAACTCGCGCGGGAACTGGAGGATGTTGCGGAAGCTGGCGCCGCGGAACGAATAGATGCTCTGGGCGTCGTCGCCCACGACGGTGAGGTTCCGGTGGCCGGCGCAGAGCGCGCGCAGGATCCGCGCCTGCAGGACGTTGGTGTCCTGGTATTCGTCCACCAGCACGTGGTCATAGAGGGCGGCGATCTTCCCGCCTAACGCGGGGTGCTCGAGCAGCAGGCACCAGAACAGCAGCAGGTCGTCGTAGTCGACCAGGTTCCGCTCCGACTTGCGCTGGGTGAAGTCGGCAAAGATCCGGCCGAAGTCGGCCTCGAATTCCACGAACCGCGGGAACTCCTCGGCCAGGATGTCGCGGACCGGGATCTCGGTGTTGACGTGTCGCGAGTAGACGTAGTGGAGGGTTTCCTTGCGAGGGAACCGCCGCTTGGCGTCACCGTAGCCGAGTTGGGCGCGGGAGAGCTGGACCAGGTCCGCGGCGTCGCCCTGGTCCATGATGGTGACGTCGCCCGGCAGGCCGGCGGCGGGCCCGAAGCGGCGGAGCAGGCGGTGGGCGGTGCCGTGGAACGTCCCGCCGTGAACCTGCCGGCTGGCGCCACCGACCAGTTGGACGGCCCGGGCCAGCATTTCCTGGGCGGCGCGCCGGGTGAACGTCAGCAGCAGGATTCGATCGGGGGCGATCCCCTCGTTGAGCAGGTGGGCGACCCGGTACACCAGCGTCCGAGTCTTTCCCGTTCCTGCTCCGGCCACGACGAGGAGGGGGCCGTTACCAAAAGTGGTCGCGGCGTACTGCTCCGGGTTCAGCTCCTGGGCAAAATCGCGTGCGACCGGCGGGTCGATCTCGGTGGAGCGTTCGTAAACCT
The DNA here is from genome assembly GCA_966211115.1 of uncultured Gemmatimonadaceae bacterium. Taxonomy (GTDB): domain Bacteria; phylum Gemmatimonadota; class Gemmatimonadetes; order Gemmatimonadales; family Gemmatimonadaceae; genus JABWBJ01. The sequence goes on from CBIHMX010000416.1 coordinate 3,256, forward strand.
TCGGGTCCGACATGGGAGGAATATGGGGCAGAGGGTCGGGGCAC
>CBIHMX010000417.1:0-3275 GCA_966211115.1 uncultured Gemmatimonadaceae bacterium
GCGTGGGACCATTCACTGGAATTGCCCGACAAGGTGGTGGTCCCGGCCGGAGGCGTGGTGCGAGTAAGGGCAGAACAGAGTCCAGAGTCCAGTCTCCAGGACCCGGACCGCTCTGCCCCGATTCCCGATCCCCGATTCCCGATTCCCGACCCCCGATTCCCGGTTCCCGAAGTCCGTCTCGGCCTCCGTCTTGTCCGCGGACTCGGTCATGTCGCGCGCGAAAAACTGGAACGCGCACTCCGCGACGGCCCGTTCGCCGACATCGGTGACTTCATCAGGCGCGCGGGAGTCGACCAGGGCGCGGTGCGCTCGTTATGCGAAGCCGGCGCGTTCGACCAGATGGTTGCCGATCATCCACCCAACCAGCGTCGGCGCGTGGCTCTATGGCGCGCTCTGGACGCTATGAGGGGAGCGGCCGGTCCTTTGGCTCCCCGCGGTGAGAGACAGGCGCAAGGTGCGAAGGCCGAGGCATCGATTCCCCATTCCCGATTCCCGATTCCCGATTCCCCGTTCCCGCCAATGTCGCGCATCGAGCTCACCGACGCCGACTACCGCATGACCGGCCTCTCGCTCAACGGCCATCCCATGCGGCACCTGAGGAAACTCCTCTCGCCTAACGCCATCCGGACGGCCGACGACATCATCCGGAACGGCCGCGACGGCGAACAGGTCGCCCACGCCGGCCTCGTCATCGTCAGGCAGAGGCCTGGTACGGCCAAGGGATTCGTCTTCCTTTCCATGGAAGACGAGACCGGGATCCTCAACGTCGTCGTCACCCCGAAGCGCTTCGAGCGGCAGGCGTTATTGATCTCGAACTCGCCCCTGCTCCTGATCCGCGGCACACTCCAGGTGGAGCATGGCGTCGTCAACCTTCGGGGAGAGATCTTCATTACCCTCAAGGCAGATGCGGGCGAAGACTGGGCAAAGAGCCATGACTTTCACTGACTTGCACCTGTCTCGGGCTCAACCATTGTCCCGGAAGTCTCATCGCCTAACTGTTGCCTCCAGTCAACAACGTACGTCTCTTGCGCGCTGCGCCGGGGGAACGGTATTGTAACAGTCCTGCGGGCACTTACCGTCAAACGAGTCAACGAGCGGACTATGACACAGCGGTCACGACACGCGCACACTGTCGCCGTAACGGTAGCCGCGGTTGCGCTGCTCGTACCCATCCCGGCAGCTGCCCAGTACCTCGACCCGGGGGCCGCGAGCATCATCGTCCAGGCAGTGGTCGCCGGCGTGGTAGCGGTGGCCGCCGGGGTGAAGCTCTACTGGACAAAGCTGTCAGGTCTTTTCTCGCGCCGTCGCCCTAACGACACGGAGCGCGGTGAGTCGTAGGCGGCAACCTCTCGCTCTGCCAAGTAGTCGCTCGCGATCTCGCGCCTGATGCCGAGGGATGCCGCGTCGTACCGCGATCCGGCCGGCCACGTGCACCTGATCGACGGCAAGGTTTATCGCAGCGTCCTTCCGCCCGGCCTCGCAAACTTCCGCGCCGCCCGTGACAGCGGATTCCTCGAAACCGCGATCAACGCCGGCCGGCTGATTCCGGGCCACGAAGTCGATCGGTCCGTGTTGTCGGCTGAAGAGCCCACGGCCGAGCACGTCATCGAACATCCCCGGCTGCCGTTCATCTCGTACCCGTACTGCTGGTCGTTCTATGGCCTTCGCGCGGCCGCGCTGCTGACGCTCGACCTCCACATCGATGCTCTCGATCATGGCCTGACGCTCTCGGACGCCTCAGCGTACAACATCCAGTTTCAGGGTCCGCGACCAATCTTCATCGACTACCTGTCGCTGATCCGCTACGAAGAGGGGCAGATCTGGTTTGGCTACCGGCAGTTCTGCGAGCAGTTCCTCAATCCGCTCCTCCTGACGGCGAAAACCGGCGTGGCGTTCCAGCCATGGTACCGCGGCTCCCTCGAAGGCATCCCGACGGCCGACCTCGCGGAAGTCCTCCCCTTCCGCAGCAAGCTCAATCCACTGGTTGCCTTGCACACGGTCTTGCAGGGACGCATGCAGCGCTCGGTCTCCGCGCAGCAAACCACGAAAGCCCAGACCATCCGCCTGTCACGAACGGCGTTGCAGAACAACCTTCGGTCGATGCGTGGGTTCGTCGCGGGGCTTCGCCCGCCGGCGTCCCAAAACACGCCCTGGCAGGAATACGAACGGAACGCACAGTACAACACCGAGGAACGCGCGGCCAAAGCGCGATTCGTCGGTGAGGCCGTCGCTGGCGCGGGCGCCCGCATCGTTTGGGACCTTGGATGCAACACCGGATCGTATTCCGAGGTCGCGCTCCAGAGCGGAGCGGAGCTGGTGATCGGTTTGGAGCCCGATGGCGGCGCCGTGAACGCCGCCTTCCAGCGTGCCGAGTCGCGTCAACTCAACTTTCTTCCGTTGTCGGTCGACCTGACGAACCCGTCACCATCACTCGGCTGGCGACAGAGCGAACGGCCGGGGCTCATGCAGCGCGCCAACGCCGACTTCATCCTGTGCCTCGCGTTGATGCACCATCTGGTACTCGGCCGCAATCTGCCGGTCGCGGAAGTGCTCGAGTGGCTCGTGTCGCTGGCGCCTGGCGGTGTGATCGAATTCGTACCGAAGTCGGATGCCATGGCTCAACAGCTTCTGACGTGGAAACCGTCCGTGGCGCCGGACTATGACCTGGACACCGTCCGAAATATCCTCGCGCGTCATGCCCGGATCGTGCAGGAGGAAGTCGTGACCTCGTCAGGCAGGACACTCTTCCGCTACGCGAGACCGCCCGCGTGAAGCTCATCGGCGGCGACCGAACGGAATCTGTCTGGCTTTACGCGGCAGCAGGGGTCTTGATGTTCGCCGGATCTGTCTGGCGCGAGCTCTATGTGAATCAGTATCCGCTCGGCTCGGAAGTGTTTCTATGGATTGCCGTGTCCGCCGTAATCGGAGGTGCCGCGGCGATCTGCACGTGGCGAATCGGCGGGCTCATCGGGACCATCGGGTTCGGCGTCCTGCTCTTTCTGTTTACGGATTTTCAGCTGGATCTGAAGCCGACCTTCAGCACGGTGTTTCTCCCTGCCGGCTGTCTGGTTTTTGCCTTCCTGTTCGCTACGCATCGTGCGGCGCTGGTTACGGTGTCGCTCGCAGCATTCTTCTTGTCGTCGCTGATTCGTCCTGCGGGCTCAGCGCTCGCGAGCACCACAACGAGGGTTGATTCCGTCGAAAGTTCCGGACTACCTCCTATTGTTCACATCGTTCTCGATGAACAGTGGGGGATCGGGGGTCTGCGCGCCGTC